>NZ_BAABEX010000007.1:0-148897 GCF_039540375.1 Acidovorax lacteus | reverse complement strand
CAGATCGCTGGAGGGCAAGGAGCGCGCTGCGCCGCTTTCGATGATGGACTTGACCATGCGCGCCATCTTGTTGGCCTCATCGCCCATGCGCTCCAGGTTGACCGTCGCTTTGGAGAACGCCATCAGCAAGCGCAAGTCGCGGGCCGTCGGCTGACGGCGCGCAATGATGGACGCCAGTTCGTGGTCAATTTCGACCTCCATGGCGTTGACCCGGTGCTCAATCGCCGCAACCTGCTCCACCGCTTCAAGGCTGAACTGAGACAGCGCATGGATGGCCTGGCGGATCTGCGACTCGACCAGCCCCCCCAACTCCATGACACGGGCCGATACGTTGTTGAGTTCGCTGTCGAACTGGGAGGAAAGGTGTTTATCAGGCATGGGGGGTCTCCTCAGCCGAAGCGGCCGGTGATGTAGTCCTCGGTTTCCTTGCGCTGCGGCTTGAAGAACATCTGTTCTGTCTCGCCGAACTCGACCAGATCCCCGAGATACATGTAGGCGGTGTAGTCGCTGCAGCGGGCCGCCTGCTGCATGTTGTGCGTCACGATCACGACCGTGTAGTCGTTCTTCAGCTCTGCAATCAGCTCCTCGATCTTCGCCGTGGAGATCGGGTCCAGCGCAGAACAGGGCTCGTCGAGCAGCAGCACTTCGGGCTTGATCGCAATGCCGCGCGCGATGCACAGGCGCTGCTGCTGACCACCCGAGAGGCCGGAACCGCTCTGGTGCAGCTTGTCCTTCACTTCGTTCCACAGCGCCGCCTTGCGCAGCGCCCACTCCACACGCTCGTCCATATCGGTGGCGTTGAGCTTTTCGAACAGCTTCACACCGAAGGCAATGTTGTCGTAAATGGACATGGGAAACGGCGTGGGCTTCTGAAACACCATACCCACCTTCGCACGCACCAGCGCCACGTCCTGCTTGCTGCGCAGCAGATTCTCACCGTCGAGCACGATCTCGCCCTCTGCACGCTGTTCAGGGTACAGCTCGAACATGCGATTGAAGGTCCGCAGCAGCGTAGACTTTCCACAGCCAGAAGGTCCGATGAAGGCCGTGACCTTGTTCTCCGGAATCTCCAGGTTGATGCCCTTGAGGGCGTGGAACTTGCCGTAGTAGAAGTTCAGATCCCGCACCGTGATCTTGGCGGGCACCGTAGGTTTCGCGACAGTAGAAGGCATGGTGTTTCTTGCAGGTTACTTCTGGCGCGTCAGTACGCGGGCCAGGATGTTGAGACCGAGCACGGCAACCGTAATCAGGAATACGCCCGCCCAGGCGAGTTGTTGCCAGTTTTCATACGGGCTCATCGCAAACTTGAAAATGGTGACGGGCAAGCTGGCCATGGGCTTGGAGAGATCCGTGTTCCAGAACTGGTTGTTCAGTGCCGTGAACAGCAGAGGAGCGGTCTCGCCGGCAATGCGGGCCACCGCGAGCAGTACGCCCGTGATCACCCCGGCCCGTGCGGCCCGCAGGGTGATCAGCGTGATCACCTTCCACTTGGGAGTACCCAGCGCATAAGCAGCCTCCCGCAGGCTTGCAGGCACCAGCAGGAGCATGTTTTCGGTCGTGCGGATCACCACCGGGATCACGATCAACGCCAAGGCCACCACACCGGCATACCCCGAAAAGCTCTTGAAACGGGCCACCACCACGGCATACACGAACAGACCGATGACGATGCTGGGGGCCGACAGCAGGATGTCGTTCACAAAACGCGTGGTCGAGGCGAGCCAGCCACGCGGGTCGTACTCGGCCAAGTACACACCGGCCATGATCCCAATCGGCGTGCCGACGAACGTCGCCAACAAGACCATCACGGCGGAACCCAGGATGGCGTTTCCGATCCCACCGACCTCGTTCGGGGGCGGCGTGGTCTGTGTGAACAGTGCAACGCTCAATCCACCCAGGCCCAAACGCACGGTCTCCCACAAGATCCAGATGAGCCAGAACACACCGAACATCATCGCGGCCAGCGACAAGGCCAGCGCGATTTGGTTGACCCGCTTGCGACGCAGGTACATGGCCTGCCGCTCGCGCGCTTGGTCGGCTGCGCGCACCAGTTGTTCTGCGGTACTCATGTGCGCGCTCCTTCACCCTTGCGCAGCTGAGAAAGCAGCAGCTTGGACAGTGACAACACCACAAAGGTGATGAAGAACAGCACGAGCCCCAGATAGATCAGGGAGGCCTGATGCAGCCCTTCGCCCGCCTCTGCAAATTCGTTGGCGAGCGCCGACGTAATGCTGTTGGCCGCCTCGAACAAGGACAGTGAGTCGAGTTGGTTCATGTTTCCGATGACGAAGGTCACCGCCATGGTTTCGCCCAGGGCACGACCCAAACCGAGCATGATGCCGCCCAGTACGCCCGTCTTGGTGTAGGGCAGCACCACCTTCCAGACCACCTCCCAGGTGGTGGCACCCAGACCGTAGGCAGACTCTTTCAACAGGGCCGGCGTGACCTCGAACACATCGCGCATCACAGAGGCGATGAACGGGATGACCATGATGGCCAGGATGATGCCCGCCGACAGAATGCCGATCCCGACAGGAGGCCCGGACACCAGCGCTCCGACATAAGGCACGTCCGAGAAGAGCTGCTGCAGCGGCTGCTGGACGTACTGCGCCAGCAGAGGGCCAAACACCATCAGGCCCCACATGCCGTACACGATGGAGGGCACTGCAGCCAACAGTTCAATGGCCGTCCCCAGCGGGCGCTTGAGCCATGCTGGCGACAACTCGGTCAAAAACAGCGCAATCCCGAAGCTCACGGGCACTGCGATCACCAGGGCGATCAGGGAGGTCGCAATCGTGCCGTAGATCATGACCAGGCCGCCGTACTCGTCCTGCACGGGGTCCCAGACGCTACGGGTCACAAAGCTGAGCCCGTACTGGGCGATGGAGGGCCACGCCCCCACCACCAGCGAGGCCAGAATTCCCAACAGCAGCAGCAGGGTCAGGATGGCCGCGCCCCGCGCGAGCCACGCGAAGATCCGGTCAGCGATCACGCCTGAAATAAGACCGCCACGCCGTGGAGGCGTGGAGCCCTGCTGCGAACGGATCGCCTCGGCCGGCGCCGTGGGTGGAACTGGTAGTGTGGTGGACACGAAACCCCCCTCTCAAACAAACAGAAGATGGGGCATGTCCGGACATGCCCCATCCGCTCAGTCAATCAACGGAACGCAATCGGCTTGCCGCTGGTGTCTTTGATGTCGGCCCACGACTTGTAAATCATGTCCTTGACGTTGGCCGGCATGGCCACGTAGTCCAGGTCCGCGGCCGTCTTGTCGCCGTTCTTGTAGACCCAGTCAAAGAACTTCAGTGCGGTGGCCGCCTCGGCCGGCTTGTCCTGCACCTTGTGCATCAGGATGAATGTCGGGTTGGTGATCGGCCAGGTGCCAGCGCCGGGCTGGTTGGTCAGGATCAGGTGGAAACTCTTGGGCCACACGGCACCCGCGGCCGCAGCCTTGAAGGCTTCATCATCCGGCGTCACAAAGTTGCCTGCAGCGTTCTGCATCAACGCGTAGGTCATCTTGTTCTGCTTCACATAGGCGTACTCGACATAGCCAATCGAGTTGGGCAGGCGACCTACGAACGCCGCCACGCCTTCATTGCCCTTGCCACCGGCACCGGTCGGCCAATTCACCGCCGTGCCCTCACCCACCTTGGCCTTCCACTCAGCGTTCACCTTGGAGAGGTAATTCGTGAAAATGAAGGTGGTGCCGGAGCCATCGGCGCGGCGAACAGGCGCAATCGCAGCATCCGGCAGCGGAACGCCCGGGTTGATGGCCTGCAGGGCCGGGTCATTCCACTTCGTGATCTTGCCCAGGTAGATGTCACCCAGCACCTGCCCGTTCAGGCGCAGTTGTCCGGGTGCAATGCCCTTGATGTTCACCACAGGCACCACGCCACCAATCACGGTGGGGAACTGCACCAGACCCTTCTTTTCCAGATCTTCGTCCTTGAGCGGCATGTCGGAGGCACCGAAAGCCACCGTCTTGGCCTCAATCTGGCGCAGCCCTGCGCCGGAACCCACGGATTGGTAGTTCACGCGCACACCGGTGGCCTTGTTGTAGTCGGCCGCCCACTTGGCATACAGCGGTGCCGGGAACGTAGCGCCCGCACCTGTCACCTCTTGCTGCGCCACAGCGCCGGATACACCGCCAAGCGCCATTGCGCCAGCCACCAGAACTCGAATTGCAGACCGCTTCATGGACATTCCTCTACACATCAAGGAGTTGGGATGCCTGCACTCTAGGGATGCAATATGACATTGTCGTGACATTTTCCGGAGCCGTCACACACCTTCGGCTACGCGATACGGTGGCTGGCGCTGTCACCAACCTGTCACTTCACCGCCTTAGGCTCCGGCCACCGACATGAGTCGGCTGTCATTCCGGAGAAACCATGCCCTACCGTTCCACCCTGGCAGCCTTGGCGCTGACCACCTCCATGGCTCTGCTGGTCGGATGCGCCAGCGTTGCACCCGCCCCCCAGCCGCTGGCGGCCACCGCTGCCCGCAGCCCTGAACTGACCACCTTCCACCAGTTGCTGACCCAGTCCGGACTGGCGGAGACCCTGAAGACGGGCGGCCCCTACACCGTGTTTGCTCCCAGCGATGCTGCCTTCAAGGCCGTACCTGCCAAGACGCTGGCCGATCTGCAAGCCGACAAAACCCAACTGCGTGCTGTGCTGAGCTACCACATCGTGCCGGGCCGCGTCCTGGCTGCGGACGTGAAGCCTGGAAATGCCAAGACGCTGCAGGGCGCGAATCTGGCCCTGTCGCGTGCAGGCACCTTCGTCACCGTCGAAGACGCCATGGTGCAGCAGGCCGATCTGGTGGCCACCGATGGCGTGATCCACACCATTGACCGCGTTCTGATGCCGCCCAAGCGCTGAAAGGACTCTCCGTGAGCCAGCCCACCGCAAACGCTTTGCGCTCGTTTCACCCTCGTCGTCGGACGTTGCTGCGAGGCACTGGCCTAGCCCTGGCGGCCTCCTGTGCACCACTGGGAGTGCTGTCCCAGCCTACCAGCGCTCCTGCTTCCGGCAGCCGCACCCGAGGCGGCGACAAGGTGGCCGTGGTGGGCCAGATCGTCGACATTTCGGCCGCGCAGCAGGACGTGAGCCGGGATTTTGTGGTGGGCTCGCGGGCAGCCTGGCAAGACGCGGCCGCACGCGGCGGGCTCGGGGGCCGGTCCGTGCAGCACCTGACCCTGGAGGTGGATGGCTCTGCGGCCAGCCTGCAGGCCGCTTGGGCGCGGCTGGAACAAGACAGCGCCTGCGTGGCCGTGTGTGGCTGCGTGGGGCACCCGGCCTCCCAGGCGCTGCTGGCGCTGCAAGCCCGGTCGGACGCGAAGACACCCCTGCCCATCGTGGCACCCTGGATGCACCAGGCGCCCACCCAGCATCCGGTGGACGCCGTGTTCGACATTTTTGCCACCCACGAGGCACAGGTCCTGCACGCCCTGCGTGGACTCTCTTCGATGGGGGTGCGCCAGTTCGGCGTGGCGTATGCCTCGGCCATGGCCCGCCAGGCGACGCAGGACCAGGTGCTCGCTGCCGCGAAAGCCCTGCAACTGACGGTGCAGGCCGTCACGCCCGAATCTACGCCGCCGATCGTGCTCTTCGTCGGCGGCACCCCCGAACTGCATGCGTTTGTGCAGCAATTGCGCCTGCCCCCGGGGCGGCAGTGCTATGTGGTCGCGCTGGCCGACGTGAACCTGCAAGTCTTTGCCCAGCTGGGCGGCGTGCCCAAAAGTGCGTCGGTGATTGCCACCCAGCCGGTGCCCATGACGACGGCCGGTGTGCCCATCGTGCGCGCGTACCGCGAGACCCTGTCGCGTCTGTACGACGAACCGCCGTCACCCCAAGGCCTGGCCGGCTTCATTGCCGCCCGCTACATGGCTGAAATCCTGCAGGCGCTGCCCGCCCCCTGGACGCGCTCCAGCGTACTGGCGGCCTTGCAACGGCGCGCCCCCATGGATCTGGGTGGCTATGCCATCAGCTATGAGGGTCGCCGGCGCCAGGGAGCCCTGGTCACGCAGGCCATGCTCACGGCCGACGCACGCATCGTCGGTTGAGACGCCGCGTCTGCCCTTCGGGGCAGCCCGGTGCTATGCTGCCGCGCAATCTGCGCATCTTCTCTCGCGCCCGCGGCGGCGCCCATCCATGCAAAACGGCACTCTGCTTGCGGCTGTGGATCTCGGATCCAACAGCTTCCGACTCGAAATCGGCCGCTACGACCACGGCCACATCGCCCGCGTTGAATACCTGAAAGAAACCGTGCGCCAGGGCAGTGGCCTGGACGCCGATCGCAATCTGTCGCGCGAAGCCATGGAACGCGGCTGGGCCTGTCTGGCGCGATTCGGGGAGAGGCTGGCCGGTTTTCCGCGCGCGCAGGTCCGCGCCGTAGCCACCCAAACCCTGCGCGAAGCCCGCAACCGGGAGGAATTCCTGTCCCGAGGCAGCGAAGTCCTGGGCTACCCGATCGATGTGGTGTCAGGGCTGGAGGAAGCCCGCTTGATCTACCAGGGCGTCGCGCACCTGCTGCCGCAGTCGGACGAGCGCCGCCTGGTGGTGGACATTGGCGGGCGCTCGACAGAAATCATTCTGGGCCGGCAGTTCCAGTCTGAGGCGGTCGCTTCGTACCGCGTGGGCAGTGTGGCCTGGTCGGGGCGTTACTTCCCCACAGGCCAATTCACGGCAGAGGCCTTCCGCGCGGCAGAGGTTGCTGCCCTGGCCGTCATGGACGAGGCACTGTCGCTGTTCAGACCGGGTGACTGGGATGTGGCCTACGGATCGTCGGGCACCGCGGGTGCCGTCGGCGACATTCTGGCGTCCCTGGGCGGACCCGCGGGTGTGATCGAGCGCGCCGGACTGGACGACCTCTACGCGCGGCTGCTGCGGGCCGGATCTGCCGACCGCGTGCGGCTGGAAGGCCTCAAGGAAGACCGCCGCGCCGTCATCGGCGGCGGGGTGAGCGTGCTGCGCGCAGTGTTCGATCTGCTGGACCTGAAGGAAATGCAGGTGGCCCAGGGGGCGCTGCGCCAAGGCGCGCTGTACGACCTGCTGGACCGTGAGCAGCCAAGCACTGACCTGCGTGGCGCCACGGTGCAAGGCCTCATGGCCCGCTTCAGCGTCGATGCGCAGCAAGCCGAGCGCGTGGCGGTGACCGCGTTGCACCTGTTCCACCAGGCGGCGGCAGCCGGCAGCGAGCGCCGGGCGCGCAAGCTCGGCTGGGCGGCCCGATTGCACGAGATTGGCTCCCGTATCTCGCACAGCGACTACCACCGCCACGGGGCCTACATCCTCGACCACACCGACGCCGCCGGTTTTGCCCTGCCGGAGCTGCACCAGCTGAGCCTGCTGGTGCTGGGGCAACGCGGCAAGGTGCGCAAGTTGGGCACGGCGACGGACGACCCGTCTTTTGCGCTGCAACTGCTCTGCCTGCGCCTTGCAGTGCTGCTGTGCCACGCGCGCCGCGACCCCGACACCACCGGACTGCAGCTTCAGCAGCAAGGAGCGCTGTTCGTGCTGCATTTGCCGAAGGGCTGGGCCCAACGCTATCCGCAATCGGCACATCTGCTGCAGGAAGAGGCCGTGGCCTGGCAAAAAACCCCCTGGGAGTTCAAGGCCGCACTGGAGTGATGTACCAATAAACGGTATAAATCGTTTATACCGTTGCAAGGAGTTCATCCATGGCATCCTCCGCCTCCAAGCGCTCTGCGCCCCCTGCTGTTCAATCCCCGGCCGAAGCGCCCACCGGCGCTGGCAAGAAGCCCAAACTCGTCCGGGACAGCTTCACCATTCCCAAGACCGAATATGCGGCGATCGACAGCCTCAAGGGCCGCGCCTTGGCGGCCGGACGCAGCGTGAAAAAGAGCGAGGTGCTGCGGGCGGGCCTACTGCTGCTCACCCAGTTGGACGACACCGCGCTGGACAAGGCACTGGCCGCTGTGCCACCGCTCAAGACCGGACGCCCCAAGCAACCGGAAGCCGCCAAGCCAACGCCTGCACGTGCCGCACCCTCGGCCAAGGCAAGTCCCAAGGTCAAGAGCGAGAAAGCCGCCAAACCAGCCAAGACCGCCAAGACCGAGCACAGCGCGCCACGCGCGGCTGCCAAAGCATCGCCCGCCGTGCAAGCCGCAACCGCAGCACCATCCGACAGCGCGGGCAAGCGCAAGCCAAAGGCCAAGCCCCAGGCCACGTCCGAGGTGGCGACACCTGCGACAGCACCCGCTACTGCACCCGTTGCCGCGCCCGCACCGGCATCCGCAGCCGACAAGGCGGCAGGCCGCAAATCCACCGCCAAGGCCTCCTGAACGCGGCGCCTCCGGTGCGCCGTCCACCACGGACCCAGGCTGCACATGCGCAGCTGCCGGTAAGCGTGTCGCTCGATGCGCTCGCAGCAACGAGCCCGCAACGGAGGCCCGCAAAGCGTGGGCCATCCGTCAGCCCTTTTGCTATCAAAATGTGAGCTGCTTGTGCTTGATTCATAAGCACGAGCAGCCAAAATAATGCATAGCCTCACCATGCCGTGGCATGCGGCCGCGACCGGCAGCGACGGCTCGGAGCCAGGGCATGAATGGCCGCCCAAGGCACGCGCCCGCTGCAACGCTGGCGACGCACGCCACCGCACAGCACGCCCAGCCCTGCCGATCGGTCGCAGCGGCGGCACCCGCGGCGCCGGGCGCCCACTCAGAGCAATTCAGGCGTCTGTACGGTGACCAGCACCGTCTGCGGCTGGTCCAGCCGCTGGCGCTGGCGTAGCCACCACACCGAGCCCTTGCGCACCGCGCACTCGCCACCGGGCAGGCCCATCAATTGCGCCACCACACGGCCCAGCAGCGGCTGGTGCCCGACCACCAGCACGGCACCGCGCCCCTGGGGCCATTGCACCAGCTCCAGCAGATCGTCTGGCGTACCATCGGGCAGCAGCTCGGCCCGCAGCTTGAACTTGCGGCCCAAGGCCTCGGCCGTCTGGACGGTGCGACGCGCCGGACTGGCCAGCACGCGCAGCCCTTCGGGCAACTGCCGATCGAGCCAGCCGGCCATGCGCAGGGCCTGCTTTTCACCGCGCGGCGTCAGGGCGCGCTCCAGGTCGTCGCCCTCTTCCAGGCCCGGATGCGCCTCGGCATGGCGCCACAGAATCAGGTCCATCAGCGCTCCCCCGTGCTGGTGCGAGGCGCTGCGCCGGGCGGTGCCTCGTAGCGTTGTGTCAGTGCGCGCTGGGCCCCCAGGCCATCGCCTGGGCGCGCGGGCGCGCGGTAGGTGCCGTCGGCCTGCAAGGTCCAGGCGTCGCGGTCGTCGTGCAGGTAGGCCACCAGGCACTCGTCGATGATCTGCTGGCGCAGCGCCGGGCTCTCCACCGGCCAGGCCAGTTCAACGCGCCGCATCATGTTGCGGTTCATCCAGTCGGCGCTCGACAGGTACAGGTCTTCCTGCTCGCCCGCCCGGAAGTAAAACACCCGGGTGTGCTCCAGGAAGCGGCCGATCACCGAACGCACCCGGATGCGCTCGGTCTGGCCCGGCCGCTGGGCCGGCAACATGCAGGCACCGCGCACGATGAGATCGATCTCGACGCCACGCTGTCCCGCCCGGATCAGGGCGCGGATCAGCGCCTCGTCGGTCAACGCATTCATCTTGGCCACAATGCGCGCGGACTGCCCGCGCTGGGCCGCCTGCGAGACCTGCTCGATCTTCTCGATCATGCGCCGGTGCAGATGGAACGGCGCCAGCAGCAGGCGCTGCAGGCGCGGCGGGCGGTTCTGGCTGGCCAGATGATTGAACACGCCGTCCATGTCGGCGGTCATGGCTTCGTCGGCCGTGAGGTAGCTCAGATCGGTATACACGCGGGCCGTGCGCGCGTTGTAGTTGCCGGTAGACAGGTGGCCGTACCGCCGCAGCCTGCGGCCTTCGCGGCGGGTCACGAGCAGCATCTTGGCGTGCGTCTTGAGGCCCACCACGCCATACACCACCTGCGCGCCCACGGCTTCCAGCGCTTCGGCCCAGTTGATGTTGGCCTCTTCGTCGAAACGCGCCTTCAGCTCCACCACCGCCATGACCTCCTTGCCGCGGCGCACCGCCTCGGTCAGCAGGTCCATGATCTGGGTGTCCGCGCCGATGCGGTAGATGGTCTGCTTGATGGCCAGCACATCGGGGTCGTGCACCGCTTCGCGCAAAAAGGCGATCAGGCCGTCAAAGCTCTCGAAGGGCTGGTGGATCAGGACGTCGCGCTCGCGCAGCTGCTCCAGGATCGGGCGGGAGGCCGCCAACTGGCGGGGCCAGGCGGGCTTCCAGGGCGAAAAGAGCAGCTGTGGTGCGTCCACCAGGTCGATCAGCTGGATCAGGCGCACCAGATTGACCGGGCCGTGCACGCGGTAGAGCGCCTGGGCAGGCAGGGCAAACTGACGCAGCAGAAAATCGGCCAGGAACTCCGAGCACCCGGCCGAGACCTCCAGCCGCACCGCCTGCCCGTAGTGGCGCTGCTGCAGGCCCTGGCGCAAGGCGGTGCGCAGGTTGCGCACATCTTCTTCGTCCAGCGCCAGATCAGAGTGCCGCGTGACCCGGAACTGGGAGAACTCGGTGACCTGCCGCCCCGGAAACAGCTCGTGCAAGTGCGCACGGATCACGCTGGACAGGCTCACGAAGGCCGCCTGACCGCCCGCAACCGTCGCAGGCATGCGGATGAGTCGCGGCAACGCCCGTGGCACCTTGACAATGGCCACCTCGTTTTCGCGCCCGAACGCGTCGTGCCCGTGCAGACGCACGATGAAGTTCAGAGACTTGTTGGCCACCTGCGGAAACGGGTGGGCTGGGTCCAGTCCGACCGGGATCAGCAGCGGCTGTACTTCGCGCCGGAAATACTGCTGCACCCACCGGCGCTGCGCCGCAGAGCGCTCGCCATGGGCCACGATGCGGATGCCCTGCGCTGCGAAGGCGGGCACCAAAGCGTCGTTGTAGAGCGCGTACTGCTGAGCGACGATCTGGTGCGCATGCGCAGCCAGCGAATGGAAGGACGCAACGGTGTACGGGCCGCTGGTGTCTCCGTTGCGCGCGGCGGTGATGTGGGGCGCGGCGCGTACCTCGAAAAACTCGTCGAGGTTGGACGACACGATGCACAGATAGCGCAGGCGCTCGAGCAATGGCACGTCTTCGCGGCGCGCCCAGTCGAAGACGCGCTCGTTGAACGCCAGAATGGCATGGTCGCGGTCCAGCAGTGTGAGCGCCGAGGCGTCGTCTGCAGCAGACGCAGCACTGCGTTGGCCCGGTGGCTGCGGCGAGGCTTGGGAGGGCACAGGGAACACGGGACTCACCAACAGGTACGAACGGGCATGGGTGCAGTATCCGGCCGCCATATGACGGCTGCGTGACAGGCTGCCACACTGCCACATGACTGACATCGAAGACAAGAGCGGCCAGGGTCCGGGTCAGCCCTGGCTGCAGAGCCGTTCAGCGGCCCAGAAAGTGACGACGGTAGCGGGGGTGCAGTTCGCCCAGGCGCATCAGCATGGGCAGGTCGGCCGTATTGAAGTCGGGGTCCCAGGCCGGCGCTCCCAGAATGCGGGCACCCAGCCGCAGGTAGCCCTTGATGAGCGCCGGGGGCTCCACCGCCAGATTCCCCTCGAGCTGCTCGACCGGCAGCGGCAGCCGCGGCAGCACCCGGTGCTCGATGGGCGCGAGATGGGTCTCGCGCAACTGGGCCCAGATGCTGGCCGCCGCCTCGCCCGAGACAATGCCGTTGTGCAGCATCGGAATGCTCGCGCAGCCGATCATCGTGTCCAGGCCATTGCGCACCATGAAGTCCGCCAGTGCGCCCCACAGCGCCATGATCACGGCGCCCTGCCGGTGATCGGGGTGCACGCAGCTGCGGCCCAGCTCCACCATGCGCTCGCGCAGGCCCCGCAGGCGCGTGAGATCAAACTCGGTGTCACTGTAGGTGCCGCCCACCCGCTTGGCCTGCGCGGGCGTCAGCACCCGATAGGTGCCAATCACCTCGGCACTGCGGCCGTCGCGCACGATCAAGTGCTCGCAGTAGTCGTCAAAGAGGTCCACGTCGTGCCCGGGCACTGCGGTGGACAGCCGGGCACCCATCTCTCCCGCAAACACGGCATACCGCAGGCGCTGGGCTGCTCGCACTTCGTCCAGATGCCGTGCCCAGCTCACCTCGATCCGGGGACCGGCTGTCCCCACCAGCGCCATCGGGCTGCTGTCCAGAGGCGATGGATGAAGCGACCCCCGAGGAAGCGCGAGGGGCGACAGAGGCAGCGTAGGGTTGGGCAGTTCGTTCATCGGATCACGCTCCGCAAGGATGGATGCCCCGCAGTGTGGGCACCGCCCATGACGGCCCCATGTCGAAGCCGTGACGCCCTGATGACGCCTGCAACCTGCTGCCTTGAAGCCCCCTGCCGCAGGCGCGCAAAAGAAGGTGTGCATTTGCATCGGCGGCTTGCATAATGGTTCGCACCACCTCTCTGTCCGTGCCTTACGCCACCCACAACGCCCCTGCCCGCTCGCGATGGCTCGCGGCGTTGGGCGTGTTCGTCGTGGCATTGGCCGCCGCAGTGGCTTTGATTGCGACCCTGGAGCACCAGGAGCGGAATCAGCGGCGCGTGCAGGCCTTGCAGGTGGCTGCGGACCATGCCAATGCGCTGCTGCGCGGACTGGAGCTGGCGCTCTCAGCCAACAACGTGCTGGTGGCGCTGGTGCGTGAGGGCAATGGCCGCGTGGACAAGTTCCAGGAGATTGGCGAGCAGTTGCTGCCTCTGTATCCAGGCATCGCAGCCATGGGTTTGTCGCCCAACGGTGTGGTGCGCTACGTCGTGCCAGAAGTCGGCAACGAAAGCCTGATTGGCTTCGACCAGATCAATGACCCCCGCCAGGGACCTGACGCCCGGCGTGCGCGTGATAGCCGCCAGCTCACGCTGGCAGGGCCCCTGGAGTTGGTGCAAGGCGGCCTGGGCGTGGTAGGGCGCCATCCGGTGTACCTGTTTGATGCCAAAGGCACACAGTACTTCTGGGGTCTCACGTATGTGACCATTCGGCTGCCTGCGCTGCTGGACGCGGCCCGTGTGTCCCAGTTGCCCGAACGCGGATACCGGTACCGCCTATGGCGCGACCTGCCCGGCGGTGCGGGCATCCAGTCGATCAGCGGCTCGCCCACCGCCCTGGGCGAAGATGCCGTGACCCACGCGCTGGACCTGCCCAACGGCCGGTGGTATCTGAGCGTGGAACCGCTGTCGGGCTGGGGCTCAGGTGGGGTGCTCGGTGTACGTGTCGTCATGGGCCTGCTGTTTGCCGCGCTCATGGCTTATCTGGTCCACACGCTTTTGCGGCTGCGCCACCAGGAGCGGGGACTCGCAGCCGAGGTGTCGCGCCAGACCGCCGAGATTCGCAGCACGCAATCGCAGCTGCGGGCGGTGATAGACGCCATCCCCGACGCCCTGATCGAGCTGGACAGCAAGGGACACGTGCTCGCGCTGCATGGTCGTCAAGCGCTGGCGCTGGTGGCCCCCCTGTCGGCAGCAGGTTCTGCCGCCACGCTGATGGAAACCCTGCCCTCCGAGTCGGCCGCGCTGCTGCGCGTGGCGCTCGATCAGGCCGCGGCGCTGGGCCAGTCCACCGGCGTGGTGCTGGACTGGCCCGGCACGAGCGACAGGCCGCTGCGCATGGAGCTGTCGATCTCGTTGCACCAGAGCGCAGCACACAGCGATGGCACGCTGCGGTTCATTGCGCTGGCGCGCAATGTCTCCGATCGAGAGGCAGCGCAGGCCGATATGCGCCTGGCCTCGCAGGTATTCGACCAAAGCAGCGAAGCCATCGTGATCGCGGACGGACAGCGGCGGGTCGTGCGCACCAACCTCGCCTTCTCGCACATGAGCGGCTACGCACCGCACGAAGTCTTGGGCAAACCCGTGGATGCACTGGCCGATGCGGGCCACCCCGCCGGTGCTTCGCTGCCCTGGCTGGTTGGTCCGGAGAGCCAGCACTGGGAAGGCGAGACCCTGGGCCGGCGCAAGGACGGATCGACCTACCCCCAGTGGCTGTCGGTGAGCCATGTCCGGCATCCGGACAGCGGCGAGATCGTTTCGTCCATCCTGCTGCTGCGCGACATCACGCAACTGCGTGAGACGCAGGCGCGCATCGAGCACCTGGCGCACTACGACCACCTCACCAACCTGCCCAGCCGCGCCCTGCTGGCCGAGCGGGTGGGCAACGCCATTCGCGAGTGCGAGGCCCAGGGCGGCACGCTGGCCCTGTTGTTTGTGGACCTGGACCACTTCAAAAACGTCAATGACTCCCTGGGCCACCGCACAGGCGATGCGCTGCTGGTGGCCATTGCCCAACGGCTGCAGTCCATCCCGCCGGCAGGTATGACGGTGTCACGGCTGGGGGGCGACGAGTTCGTGCTGTTGGTGCCGCAGGCCAGCGCACAAGAGGCCGCCGTCATTGCCAACCGCGTACTGCAGGCCATTGCCGAGCCCGTGCAACTGCAGCCCTACGAGCTCACGACGACTTCCACCATCGGGATCGCGCTGTTTCCGAACGACGGCGACAGCTTTGACATGCTCTACCAGCGCGCCGACGCGGCCATGTACCGCGCCAAGCAGAGCGGGCGCAACCGCTTCGCCTTCTTCACGGCCGAAATCGAGGCGCGGTCGGCCCGCACCCTGCAGATCGAGAACGCGCTGCGCCGTGCCATCGAGCGCGGCCAGCTTTCACTGCACTACCAGCCCCAGGTCGAGCTGCGCGAGCGCCGCATCGTCGGCGCCGAGGCGCTGCTGCGCTGGCAACATCCGGAATGGGGCTGGGTATCGCCGGCAGAGTTCATTCCGGTGGCTGAAAGCAGCGGGCTCATTGTGGGGATTGGCGAATGGGTGCTGCGCACGGCGTGCCGCGACGCAAGGGCCTGGCTGGACGCGGGGCTGGATGTGCAGTCGGTATCGGTCAACCTCTCGGCTGTGCAGTTCCGGCATCCACAGCTCGCCGAGCTGGTCGACCGCTGCCTCGAAGAGGCGCAGCTACCGCCATGGCGGCTCGAGCTGGAGCTGACCGAAGGTGCGGCGGTGGACGATCCAGCCCACGCACTGACGATCATGGAGCGTCTGCATGCGCGCGGCATCCGCCTCTCCATGGACGACTTCGGCACGGGCTATTCGTCGCTGAGCTATCTCAAGCGATTCCAGATCTCCAAGCTCAAAATCGACCAGAGCTTTGTGCGCGATCTGGACGAGGACGCCAACGACCGCGCCATCGTCAGCGCCATCGTCCGCATGGCACAGGCACTGGGCATGCAGACCACGGCCGAAGGCGTGGAAACCGAGGGGCAGATGGCCTTTTTGCGCGAGCAAGGCTGCGATGAGGCCCAGGGATACTTGCTCAGCCGCCCGTTGCCCGCAGACGACTTCATGCGCTTTGTGCGGAGCCACCGGCCGCTGCCAGCGCCGACGCCCGCAAAGCCGCACATCGCCGAGAAGGCGCCGCGCACAGCGCCCAAGACCTGAATGTGGGCACGGTGGCCGCGCGGCCCCAGCATCCGCCGCATCCAACACCTGCGCCGACATGCGCAGATCAATTGCTATCAAAGTAATAGCTGCTCGTGCTTGATTTGAAAGCACAGGCAGCCCAAAAGACCGTCCACCTCGACTCAGAACCCGGCATGCAGACGGCGGCACTGGCAGCCAAAGCACCAGCGGGACAGGGTGCAGCAGCCCAGGCTTACGCGAGGCTGATACACTTCGCGACAATTTTGCGGCCCCACCCCGGCGGCCGCTTTGTGGTTCCGGTTCGATGCCCTCCCTGTACAGCGCGCCCGACGGTCCCCCGTCGGACCTGTCTGCCTCTTCCTCCACCCTTGAACGCACGCTGCGCGAACAGCAAACCCTGCTGGACAGCGCAGGCGTGGGCATTGTGTTCGTGCGCCAGCGCGTGGTGGTGCGCTGCAACCAGCGCTATGCCGAGATTTTTGGCTACGACCGGGCAGAGTCCGTGGTGGGGCTGGGCAGCGAAAGCTTCTATCCCGACCGGGAGGCCTACCGCGACCTCGGACGACGCGCTTACGCCGAAATGTCCCAGGGCCGCGCGTTTCGCACCGAGCGGCTCATGCGCCATGCCCGGGGTCATCTGTTCTGGGCGAGCCTGACGGGTCGGCTGCTCAATCCCGACGACACCAGCGAAGGCTCCATCTGGATCCTCGACGACATCGATGCGCAGCGCCAGGCGCAGGCACAGCTCAGCGCGGCCGTGCGGGACAAGCAGTTGCTGTTCGACCATGCCATGGTCGGTATCGTGTACCTGCGCAACCGCCACCTGACCCGCTGCAACCGCCATTTTGAGCAGATGCTGGGCTATGCCCCTGGTGCGCTGGCAGGCAGCCCGTCGCGCCGCTGGTATGCCAGCGACGAGGACTGGGAGGCCGTCGGACGGCTGTGCTACCCGGTGCTGGAGGCGGGAGGATCGTTCGAAGGCGAAGTCCGGCTGTGCCGCCAAGACGGCAGGCCGGTCATCTGCGAGGTGCGCAGCAAGCTGCTGGACCCGGCCGACCCGTCCCAGGGCTCCATCTGGATCACCATGGACGTGACCGAGCGAAAGCAGGCCCAGGCCGCACTGGCGCGCGCACACGAGGAACTGGAGCGGCTGGTGCAAGACCGCACGCGCGAGTTGCGCGCCACGGTGGACAACCTGCACCGCGAAATCCAGGAGCGCCAGGCCGACCAGGAGCGCATTTACTGGCTCGCGCATTACGATGCACTGACGGGCCTGCCCAACCGCACCCTGCTGGCCGAACGCGCGCGCCTGGCCATCGAGGACGCGCAGTCGCACAACGGATCGCTCGCACTGGTGTTTCTGGATCTGGACCACTTCAAGCACGTCAACGACTCGCTGGGACACCCTGTGGGCGATGCCCTGCTGGTGGAGATCGCCAAGCGGCTGGCTGGCAGCGTGCGCCCCCGCGACACGGTGTCGCGGCTCGGAGGCGACGAGTTCATCCTGCTACTGCCGGGCGCCGATGCCCAGACGGCCGCCCGCATGGCGGCGCAGCTGCTCGATGCGTCGCGCCAGCCGTACCAGATCGACCACCACGAGCTGACCATGGCACCGTCCATGGGCATCGCGCTGTTTCCGCGCGATGGGCTCGATTTCGAGACCCTGACCCAATCGGCCGACGTGGCCATGTACCGGGCAAAGCTCGACGGGCGCAACACTTTCCGCTTTTTCACGCCCGAGATGCAGGCCCAGTCGGCACGCGCGCTCGCGCTCGAAAACTCGCTGCGCCGGGCGCTGGAGCGCGAGCAGCTCACACTGCACTACCAGCCGCAGATCGACCTCGAAACCGGCCTGGTGCAAAGCGTGGAAGCGCTGCTGCGCTGGCACCACCCGCATTGGGGCCAGGTCTCACCGGCGGAGTTCATCCCGATTGCGGAAGACAGCGGCCAGATTTTGCAGATCGGCGACTGGGTGCTGCGCACCGCCCTCGCCCAGCTGCGCGCCTGGCGCGATAGCGGCATGCCGCATCTCACGATGGCGGTGAACCTGTCGGCCATCCAGTTCCGCGAGCCGCATCTGCCCGAGCGCATCGCCCAACTCCTGAGCGAGTTCGATCTGCCACCCGATGCGCTCGAGCTGGAGCTGACCGAAGGCGTTGCCGTCTCTGACCCCCACACCGCCGTCACCACCATGGACCAGCTGCACGCACGCGGCGTGCGCATGTCCATGGACGACTTCGGCACCGGCTATTCTTCGCTGAGCCAGCTCAAGCGCTTTCGCATCTTCAAGCTCAAGATCGACCAGAGTTTCGTGCGCGATCTGGGCCAGGACGCCAACGATCGGGCGATCGTCAGCGCCATCATCCGCATGGCCCAGGCCCTGGGCATGCGCACGACCGCCGAAGGCGTCGAGACGGGCGAGCAACTGCACTTTTTGCGCAACGAAGGTTGCCACAGCGCCCAGGGCTACCACTTCAGCACACCGCTGCCCGCCGAGGCGATGGAACGGTTCATGCGCCAGCGCGCAGCCGAAGCCACCACCGAACTTGAGCCAGCGCACTGACTGCGCGATAACACGCCCAGCACCCCAAGGGCCTACACCCTTGCCGTGCTGCTCGCAGCGCGGCAGGCCACGGCTTGGCAAGGGGCTAGGGCAGCTTCTTTTGTAGGAACACGGCCGCACCCATGGCTGGGTCCAGGGCGTAGCCCTCGAAGCCGATGTCGCGGTACAGCCGCATGGCCGGATGGTTGCCCGAGAGCACTTCGAGGGTGAGCTTGCACGCACCGCGCTCGCGCGCGATCGCCTCTACGGTACGGAGCATGGCGCGTGCCACGCCGCGCCCGCGCCAGGCCGGCTGTACGACCACATCGTGCACATTGACCAGCGGGCGGGCGGCAAAAGTCGAGAAGCCTTCCAGGCAGTTGACCAGACCCACGGCGTTGCCCGGCGCCACCGGCCCATGCCAGGCCATTACTGAAAAAGCCTGGGGCAGCGCCTGCAGGCGCGGCACCAGCTCGGCACGCACATGGGCCGCCAAGGGTTCGCCACCCCCAGCCGGGTCGCGGGCATAGCCATCCAGCAAATCGACCAGCGCCTGGGCCTGCACAGGGTCCGCGTAATCCACCCGCTGGACGAGACACACAGAAGGCTCGGAAACTGCCATGCCGTCCTGCCCGGCTCAGCCAGCGCGTGCTGCGTCTGCCAGGCGCTGCGCACAGCGGTTGGCCAGCGTGGCATCACGGGCCTCCACCATCACGCGCAGCAGCGGCTCGGTACCGCTGGCGCGGATGAGCACCCGCCCCTGGTCCGCCAGCTCCTGCTCGACCGCCCGCGTGGCTTCGGCCAGCACGGTGTTGGCCTTCCAGTCCTGCCCGGGGGCCAGGCGCACGTTGAGCAGCACCTGCGGGAACAGCGTCAGCCCGTCGAGCAGTTGGGCCAGTGTCTGGCCATTGCGCACACAGGCCTGCAGCACCTGCAAGGCACTGACCAGACCGTCGCCGGTGGTTTGCCGGTCCAGCGCCAGCAGGTGGCCCGACCCCTCCCCCCCCAGCACCCAGCCGTGGCGCACCAGTTCTTCGAGCACATAGCGGTCGCCCACCTTGGCGCGCACAAACTTCACGCCGCGCTGCACCAGCGCCTGTTCCACGGCCAGATTGGTCATCTGCGTGCCCACCACGCCGGGCACATGTTCGTCGCGGCCCATGCGGTCAGCGGCCATCAGGTACAGCAGCTCGTCCCCATTGAACAGGCGGCCCTGGCCGTCCACCATCTGCAGCCGGTCGGCGTCGCCGTCGAGCGCAATGCCGAAATCTGCCCGGTTGGCGCGCACGGCGCGCACCAGAGCGTCTGGATGGGTCGCGCCCACCTCGTGGTTGATGTTCAGACCGTCGGGGGCACAGCCGATGGCGATGACGTCGGCCCCCAGCTCGTGGAACACCTTGGGCGCAACTTGGTAGGCCGCGCCATGCGCAGCGTCCACCACAATGCGCACGCCCTTGAGGGTCAGGTCCGACGCGAAGGTGCTCTTGCAAAACTCGATGTAGCGCCCGGCTGCGTCGTCCAGCCGCCGCGCCTTGCCCAGTTGGGCAGACTCCGCCCATACAGGGGCTTGCTCCAGGGCCTGCTCGACGGCCAACTCCCACGCGTCGGGCAGCTTGGTGCCCTGTGCGCTGAAGAACTTGATGCCGTTGTCCGGATACGGGTTGTGGCTAGCCGAGATGACCACTCCCAGGCTGGCGCGCTGTGCCCGGGTGAGGTAGGCCACACCCGGCGTCGGCAAGGGGCCCAGCAGCACCACATCGACCCCGGCCGAGTTGAATCCCGACTCCAGCGCACTCTCCAGCATGTAACCCGAAATACGGGTGTCCTTGCCAATCAGGACCACCGGGCGGTCTTCGGTCGTCCTTAGCACGCGACCCACGGCGTGCGCCAGGCGCAGCACAAAATCGGGTGTGATCGGGGCCTGGCCCACCGTGCCCCGAATGCCATCGGTGCCGAAATACTGGCGACTCATACCTTGTCTCCCTCTGTCATCCACCGGCCCGACCCCTGTCTGGAGCCAGTGCCTGCCTGTTCAATTCTGTTGCGCCATCGCCTGCCACACCGCCAGCGCAGCCACCGTGTCGCGCACATCATGCACCCGAACGATGCGGGCACCACGCTCCACCGCAAGCACGGCCGCGGCCACACTGGGCACCAGCCGGTCATCGACTTCACGTCCTGTGACCGCACCGAGGGACGACTTGCGCGACCATCCAGCGAGCACCGGCAAGCCCAGCGCCAGCAGCCGCGGCTGCTGCGCCAGCAACGCAAAATTCTGCTCAACAGTCTTTCCGAACCCAATGCCAGGGTCCAGAACGATGCGATCCAAATGCACCCCTCGTGCTTGAATTGTATCGCTGCAGCGCTTCAAAAATGATAGCACCTGCTCGACCACATCGCCTTGCATGGGGGCCTGCTGCATGGTCTGCGGTTCGCGGTGCATGTGCATCAGGCACACGCCACAACGCGGATGCGCAGCCACCACCTCCAGCGCACCGGGCTGGCGCAGCGCCCAGATGTCATTGACGATGTCCACGCCAAGCTCCAGCGCAGCGGCCATCACTTCGGGCTTGTAGGTGTCGATCGACACCGGGCAGCCCCAGGTGACCGCCTCTTGCAGGATGGGCAGCACGCGCCGCAGTTCCTCGTCCAGCGGCACCGCCGGGCTGCCAGGCCGCGTGGACTCCCCCCCAATGTCGAGAATGTCGGCTCCCTCGCGCAGCAATTGAGCGGCGTGGTCCAGCGCGCGGCGCGTGCTGTCGTAGCGCCCTCCGTCTGAAAAGGAATCCGGCGTGACGTTGACGATGCCCATCACACGCGGCTGCGCGAGGTCGATGTCGAAGCGCGTGGTGCGCCAACGCGGCGCTGCCGCAAGAGTGGCCTTCTGGCCAGCGGGCGAGGGAGAAACAGAAGAGCTCATGGTGCGCAAACGGTTTCAGGCTGACAAGGGCATCACACGGCTGCCGCCCACATCAGGCCAGGGCAGATGTCTGCAGGCCTCCTGAACGCAACAGCGGGGCCCATGGGCCCCGCTGCGTGGTTGGCATCCCAGCCGTCAAGCGGCGGTGGGTGCTGTGTCGGTGGTCACGGCCGAGCTGCCGCCGCCACCATTGCTATCCCCAGACGAAGGCTTGCGCGGCGTCCAGTCCTTGGGCGGACGGGGCTCCTTGCCGGCCATGATGTCGTCGATCTGCTCCATATCGATGGTTTCCCATTCCAGCAGAGCCTTTGCCATGGCGTGCATCTTGTCGCTGTTCTCTTCGATCAGGCGACGCGCGAGGCTGTATTGCTCGTCGATGATGCGGCGCACCTCAGAATCCACCTTCTGCATGGTTTGTTCGCTCATGTTGGTGGTCTTGGTCACCGAGCGACCCAGGAACACCTCGCCTTCGTTCTCGGCATACACCATCGGCCCGAGGGCCTCGGTCATGCCGTAGCGGGTGACCATGTCACGGGCAATGTGCGTGGCGCGCTCGAAGTCGTTGCTCGCACCCGTGGTCATCTGGTTCATGAACACTTCTTCGGCAATGCGGCCACCGAACAGCATGCTGATCTGGTTGAGCATGTACTCGCGGTCGTAGCTGTAACGGTCCTGCGAGGGCAGGCTCATCGTCACCCCCAGGGCGCGGCCGCGGGGAATGATGGTGACCTTGTGCACCGGATCGCACTTGGGCAGCAACTTGCCGATCAGCGCGTGACCAGCCTCGTGGTAGGCGGTGTTGCGGCGCTCCTCCTCAGGCATGACCATGCTCTTGCGCTCAGGCCCCATGAGGATCTTGTCCTTGGCCTTCTCGAAATCCTGCATCTCCACCGTACGGGCGTTGCGACGGGCAGCCATCAGAGCAGCCTCGTTGCACAGGTTGGCAAGATCGGCACCGCTCATGCCCGGCGTGCCGCGCGCAATGATGCTGGGCGCAACGTCCTGGCCGATCGGGATCTTGCGCATGTGCACGTTCAGAATCTGCTCACGACCGCGAATGTCGGGCAAGGTCACGTACACCTGGCGGTCAAAACGGCCCGGGCGCAGCAGTGCGGCGTCCAGGATGTCCGGGCGGTTGGTAGCGGCCACCACGATCACGCCGAGATTGGTTTCGAAACCGTCCATCTCCACGAGCATCTGGTTGAGCGTTTGCTCGCGCTCGTCGTTGCCGCCGCCCAGGCCTGCGCCACGCTGGCGGCCCACGGCGTCGATTTCGTCGATGAAGATGATGCAGGGCGCGTTCTTCTTGGCGTTCTCGAACATGTCGCGTACGCGGGCGGCACCCACGCCGACGAACATTTCGACAAAGTCAGAACCCGAAATACTGAAGAACGGCACCTTCGCTTCGCCGGCGATGGACTTGGCCAGCAAGGTCTTGCCAGTGCCCGGAGGGCCCACAAGCAGCAGTCCCCGCGGAATACGGCCGCCGAGCTTCTGGAATTTCTGCGGGTCCTTCAGGAAGTCGACCACTTCCTTGACCTCTTCTTTGGCCTCATCGCAGCCAGCCACGTCGGCAAAAGTGACGGTGTTGTTGTTCTCATCCAGCATGCGCGCCTTGCTCTTGCCGAAGCTGAACGCACCGCCCTTGCCGCCGCCCTGCATCTGGCGCATGAAATAAATCCAAACACCGATGAGCAGCAGCATGGGCCCCCAGCTCACGAGCAGCGTCATGAGCAAAGAACCTTCTTCGCGCGGCTTCACATCGAACTTGACGTTGTTGGCGATCAGATCGCCTACAAGGCCCCGGTCCAAATACGTTGCCGTGGTCCGGATGCGGCGGTCATCGGACGTGACGGCCACGATCTCGGTGCCGCCCTGCCCCTCCTGGATGGTGGCGCTCTTGATCCGGTTGCTTCGCACTTCCTCCAGGAATTCGGAATAACCGATATGCCCGGCGCCCGCCGTGGTGCGCGTGTCGAACTGTTTGAACACGGTGAACAGCACCATGGCGATCACCAGCCACACAGCCACCTTAGAAAACCACTGATTGTTCAAGCGGGACTCCAGTCACTTGAGAAAAAACGGGCGCAAACCCTGAGGGTCCACTTGCGGTGCATTTTAGGACTTTCAAGAGCAGCGCCCTGGCCTATTCCCCCGATCAGCCATGGGCTCAGCGCGGGTTTGAATCCAGCGCGGCTCAGAAGCTTGATGCGCATCAACTCATCGCGTACGCGGCTCTTTCAGACCCATGCCGACCAGAAAGGTTTCTGCCGAACGGTCGCGGGACGCCTTGGGCTTGATCGGCTTGACCGTTCTGAAATGCTGGCGAAACAGTTCGACCAGTTGGGCATACCCGCTGCCATGGAAGACCTTGGCAACCAGTGCCCCATCGGGTTGGAGATGCCGGCTGGCAAAGTCCACAGCGAGTTCGATCAGGTGGGCCACCCGGGCAGCGTCCACCGACGCCACCCCAGACAGATTGGGTGCCATGTCCGACACCACCACATCCACCGCGCGCCCCTCCAGGGCCGACTCCACCTGCTCCAGCACCGCGTCTTCACGAAAATCGCCGTGGATGAAGTGCACGCCTTCGATGGGCTCCATGGGAAGGATGTCCACCGCCACGATCGCCCCGGCGAGTTGCCCTGCTGCAGCACCCTCCGGGGCCAGACGGCGACGCACATACTGCGACCAGGCGCCGGGGGTTGACCCCAAATCCACCACCCGATCCCCCGACCGAATCAAGCCCAGTTGTTCGTCGATTTCCTTGAGCTTGTAGGCTGCGCGCGCGCGGTATCCGTCCTTCTGCGCCTGCTTGACGTAGGGATCGTTGACGTGATCATTCAGCCACGCCTTGTTGACCTTTTTGCTTTTGGTTTTCGTTTTCATCGTCTTTTTCTTCCTGGCTCGATAATACGGGGATGCCCCATATTGAATTGACTCCGGCTGAGCGCCGGGAATACCGCGCACAGGCCCACCATCTGGACCCCGTGGTCCTGATCGGTGCCGACGGACTGACACCGGCCGTGCGCAAAGAGGTGGAAGCAGCCTTGTCCGCCCATGGCCTCATCAAGGTGCGCATGGCCAGCGACGATCGCGTCGCACGCGAGGAGGCGTTTCGCAGCCTTGCAGACGAACTCCATGCAGCGCCCATTCAGCACATCGGAAAGCTGTTTATCTTGTGGCGTCCGCCCGCCGCCAAAGAGCGGGTGGCGGACGAAGAACGCAAGCCCGGCCCCCGTGATGTGAAGATCCTGAAGTTCAGCAAGCGCGGCGGGCAACGGCCTGAAGTCAAGCAACTGCGCGTGCTCGGAAATCAGCGCCTGACCCCGGGCGGCCAGATCAAGCGCGCCAAACCCAAGCAAAAATCTGCCAAAAAGCAGTCGCTGGACTGATGGATACGCCGCCCGATAGCGCACGCTCCGCCATGCGGCACGTGCTGTGCATGAAATGGGGAACCAAGTACGGTCCCGAATACGTGAACCGGCTCTATGGCATGGTCCGACGGCATCTGCAGGGCGATTTTCGCTTCATCTGTCTGACCGACCGCACCGATGGCATCCGGCCCGAAGTCACCTGTTTGCCCATTCCACCGCTGGATCTGCCCGCGGGCATTCCAGAGCGCGGTTGGACCAAGCTCGCCACCTTCACGGCGGATCTGCACAGCCTTCGCGGAACGGCCCTGTTTCTGGATCTGGATGTGGTGGTCACCGGGCCTTTGGACGAGTTTTTCACGCATCCGGGCGAGTTCCTGATCATCCACGACTACAAACGTCCGTGGCGCATCACCGGAAACTCATCGGTCTACCGGTTTGAACTCGGAGCCCACCCCGATGTGTTGGCGTACTTCCGGGACCACTTCGACGAAATCCGGAAAAACTTCCGCAACGAACAGGCCTACCTGTCCGACTTTTTGCACAAACAAGGCAAACTGCAATATTGGCCTGCGGCCTGGTGCCCGAGCTTCAAGTACCACAGCATTCCGCGCTGGCCCACCAACTACTGGACCCCTCCTTTGGTGCCACCCGGGGCTCGGATCGTGATCTTCCACGGCGAATGCAACCCACCCGACGCACTGGCGGGCCGACGCAACCGCCGGTTCCGTTACATCCGCCCTGCCACGTGGGTGGCCGACCACTGGCAGGAGTGAGCCGCCGCCAGGCGAGGCATGCCGCATGCCAGGGCGGCCTCCCCGGTTCCGCCGGCTCAGGTCGAGGCGCGTCCGAAGCGCAGTAGCCTCCAGAACACCAGCCCGGCGCAGACCCACTGCAGAACATATAACACGCTGCCCACAGAATGCCAAAGTTGCAAATCTTGGCGCGCCACAATGCGCGGTGCAACCCCATACTGCAGCAGTAAAGCGAACAGCAATCCCGCAATCACCCAGGGCAGGGCAGAAGCCGCCCAAGCTGCCACCACCGCTTCGCGACGCGGCCTGGACAAGAGCAGCAGCGCGACGCAGGCGGCCGTGCTGACCCAAGTCTGCGCAGCGAACAGCTTGGCAGCCATGAAGCCTGCGAGCGAAGGACTCGGGAGATGGGCGAACAGCAGTGGCACGACCACAAAGCCCACCACACCGAGGCTGCTCCACCACAGCGCCGCCGCGACAGTGCAGAAGGTCCGGGCGTCCACCATGGCGCAGCCTCAGATGTAATGGACCGCCACGACCTCGTAGCGGCGCACGCCGCCAGGTGCTTGCACCTCTGCGGTATCGCCCTCTTCCTTGCCAATCAGGGCACGAGCAATCGGGCTGGACACATTGATGAGACCCAGCTTCAGATCGGCCTCGTCCTCCCCCACGATCTGGTATTTCACGGTCTCGCCGCTGTCCTCATCCTCCAGCTCTACCGTCGCCCCGAAAACGACGCGACCACCCGCGTCCAGTGTCGAGGGATCAATGATCTGAGCGGCCGACAGCTTTCCCTCAATCTCCTGAATGCGGCCTTCAATAAAACCTTGCCGTTCCTTGGCGGCGTCGTAATCGGCGTTTTCGCTCAGGTCACCCTGGGCGCGGGCTTCTGCAATGGCCGTGATGACCGCAGGGCGCTCGACCGTCTTGAGGCGATGCAGTTCGTCGCGCAGTGCTTCGGCTCCGCGCTTGGTGACAGGAAAGGTGGTCATCTTCTTCTACTCCAAACAAAAGACAAACCGCCACAGGAGCCCCTGTGGCGGTTTGTTGGATCAGCGTTGTGGGCCTGAGTTTAATGCACATCGGCCGCGCGCCACCCCGGTGTCAGCCCGGGTATGGCGGCCTCAGGCCCAAAGGCCGTCTAAGGCCTCAGGCCAGAAGCTGCGCGTGCAGTTCCTGCACCGAATACACATCCAGCGCGTCAAGGTAGCGCATGCCTTCCACCGCAGCCTCGGCACCAAAGATGGTGGTGAAGGTGGTCACACGCGCGAGCAGCGAACTCGTGCGGATGGCACGCGAATCGGCAATGGCGTTGCGGCGCTCTTCCACCGTGTTGATGACCATCACGATCTCGTTGTTCTTGATCATGTCCACGATGTGAGGACGGCCTTCGGTCACCTTGTTGACCACCTGGACCGGAACACCCGCAGCCGCAATCGCAGCCGCCGTGCCCTTGGTGGCCACCAGTTCAAAGCCCTTGGACGCCAGCTCCCGCGCGATGGCAACCGCCCGGGGCTTGTCACTGTTTTTCACCGTGAGGAAGACCTTGCCCGAGCGCGGCAGCTTGGTGCCTGCGCCCAGCTGGCTCTTGACGAAGGCTTCGCCAAAGGTCTTGCCAACGCCCATCACCTCGCCGGTGGACTTCATCTCGGGGCCAAGAATCGTGTCCACACCGGGGAACTTGACGAACGGGAACACGGCTTCCTTCACGCTGAAGTAAGGGGGCGTGACCTCCTTGGTGATGCCCTGCTGCTCAAGCGTCTGGCCCGCCATGCAGCGTGCTGCCACCTTGGCAAGCTGGATACCTGTGGCCTTGGACACGAAAGGTACCGTACGCGAAGCGCGGGGGTTCACCTCCAGCACATAGATCACGTCGCGCTTGGAGCCACCGTCTTCGACTTCCTGGATGGCGAACTGCACATTCATCAGGCCCACGACATTCAGACCTTCCGCCATTGCCGCCGTCTGGCGCTTGAGTTCGTCCACCGTCTCCTTGCTCAGGTAGTAAGGCGGCAGCGAGCAGGCTGAATCGCCCGAATGGACACCCGCTTGCTCGATGTGCTCCATCACACCGCCGATGAACACCTTGCCAGCCGGATCGCGCAGGCAGTCGACATCGCATTCGATGGCATCGTTCAGGAATCGGTCCAGCAGCACGGGCGAGTCGTTGCTCACCTTCACCGCCTCGCGCATGTAGCGCTCAAGGTCGCGCTGCTCGTGCACGATCTCCATCGCACGACCGCCCAGCACATAGCTGGGGCGCACCACCAGCGGGTAGCCCAGGGCAGCGGCTTTCTCCAGCGCCTCGGCCTCGGTGCGCGCCGTCGCGTTGGGCGGCTGGCGCAGGCCCAGGTCGTGCAGCAGCTTCTGGAAGCGCTCACGGTCTTCCGCGGCGTCGATCATGTCGGGGCTGGTGCCGATGATGGGCACGCCCTCAGCCTCCAGGCCCAGTGCCAGCTTCAGCGGCGTCTGGCCGCCGTACTGCACGATCACCCCTTCGGGCTTTTCCTTGTCCACGATCTCGAGCACGTCCTCAAGCGTCAGCGGCTCAAAGTACAAACGGTCCGATGTGTCGTAGTCGGTGGACACCGTTTCGGGGTTGCAGTTGACCATGATGGTCTCGTAGCCGTCCTCGCGCATCGCGAGCGCGGCGTGCACGCAGCAGTAGTCGAACTCGATGCCCTGGCCGATGCGGTTCGGACCGCCGCCCAGCACCATGATCTTCCTCTTGCCGGTGGGCGCGGCTTCGCACTCGTCCTCGTAGGTCGAGTACATGTAGGCCGTGTTGGTCGGGAACTCGGCTGCGCAGGTGTCCACACGTTTGTACACCGGGCGCACATTGAGCGCACGGCGTGCGTCCCGCACCGTCTTCTCGGTGGTTTTGAGCAGCTTGGCCAGACGGCGGTCTGAAAAGCCCTTCTTCTTGAGGGCGCGCAGCGTGCCTGCATCGAGCGACGCCAGCGCGGCATCGCCCTTCTCGGCGGTGAGCTTGTCCAGGTCGAGTTCGATCTTCACGATCTCTTCGATCTGCACCAGGAACCAACGGTCGATCTTGGTCAGCTCGTGCACCTCGTCCACGGACAGCCCCATGGCAAACGCGTCGCCGACGTACCAGATGCGCTCCGGGCCCGGCTCGCCCAGCTCCTTCTCAAGCAGCTCGCGGTCCTGGGTCTTTTCGTTCATGCCGTCCACGCCCACTTCCAAGCCGCGCAGGGCCTTCTGGAAGGACTCCTGGAAGGTACGGCCCATGGCCATCACCTCGCCCACCGACTTCATCTGGGTGGTCAGGCGGCTGTCGGCTGTGGGGAATTTCTCAAACGCAAAACGTGGAATCTTGGTAACCACGTAGTCGATGGAAGGCTCGAACGAGGCAGGCGTGGCGCCGCCCGTGATTTCGTTCTTGAGCTCATCGAGCGTGTAGCCCACGGCCAGCTTGGCAGCGACCTTGGCAATCGGGAAGCCCGTGGCCTTGGACGCCAGCGCCGACGAACGCGACACACGCGGGTTCATCTCAATCACGATCATGCGGCCGTCCTTCGGGTTCACCGAGAACTGCACATTGGAGCCCCCAGTGTCCACACCAATCTCACGCAGCACCGCCAGGCTGGCGTTGCGCATGATCTGGTATTCCTTGTCGGTCAGCGTCTGCGCCGGGGCCACGGTGATCGAGTCGCCCGTGTGCACGCCCATCGGGTCCAGGTTCTCGATGGAGCAGACGATGATGCAGTTGTCCGCCTTGTCGCGGACAACCTCCATCTCATACTCCTTCCAGCCGAGCAGTGATTCTTCGATCAGCAATTCGTTGGTGGGAGAAGCTTCCAGCCCGCGCTTGCAGATGGTCTCGAACTCTTCCGGGTTGTAGGCAATGCCGCCGCCCGTGCCGCCCAGGGTGAAGCTCGGGCGGATCACGGTGGGAAAGCCCACGTGCTTTTGCACCGCCCAGGCTTCTTCCATGCTGTGCGCAATGCCCGAACGCGCGGAACCCAGACCAATCTTGGTCATGGCATCCTTGAACTTCAGGCGGTCTTCGGCCTTGTCGATGGCCTCGGGCGTGGCGCCAATCAGCTCGACCTTGTACTTGTCGAGCACGCCGTTGCGCCACAGGTCCAGAGCACAGTTCAACGCAGTCTGCCCCCCCATCGTGGGCAGGATGGCGTCAGGGCGTTCCTTGGCGATGATCTTCTCGACCGTCTGCCAGGTGATGGGCTCGATGTAGGTGACGTCGGCCGTAGCCGGGTCGGTCATGATCGTCGCGGGGTTGCTGTTGATCAGGATGACCTTGTAGCCTTCTTCGCGCAAGGCCTTGCAAGCCTGCACGCCGGAGTAGTCGAACTCGCAGGCCTGGCCGATGATGATCGGCCCGGCGCCGATGATGAGGATCGATTTGAGATCTGTGCGCTTTGGCATTACTTCTTCTCCATCAGCGCCGTGAAGCGGTCAAACAGGTAAGCGATGTCGTGCGGCCCGGGCGATGCCTCAGGGTGACCCTGGAAGCAGAACGCGGGCTTGTCGATGCGGGCGAGGCCCTGCAGCGTGCCGTCGAACAGGCTGATGTGCGTGGCTCGCAGGTGGGCTGGCAGCGTGGCCATGTCCACGGCAAAGCCGTGGTTCTGGCTGGTGATGCTCACGCGACCGCTGTCCAGATCCTTGACCGGATGGTTGGCGCCGTGGTGGCTGTTGTCCATCTTGAAGGTCTTGGCCCCGCTGGCCAGGGCCATGATCTGATGGCCCAGGCAGATGCCGAACGTGGGCACGCCTGCGTCGATGATCTGGCGAGTGGCCTCAATGGCGTATTCGCAAGGCGCTGGATCACCAGGCCCGTTGGACAGGAACACGCCGTCGGGGTTCATTGCCAGCACTTCCGCGGCGGGCGTCTTGGCGGGCACCACGGTGAGCTTGCAACCGCGCTCTGCCAGCATGCGCAGAATGTTCTTCTTCACACCAAAGTCGTAGGCCACCACATGAAAGCGCGGCGACGCCTGCGTGCCGTAGCCTTCGCCCAGCCTCCACTCGGTCTGGTCCCAGGTGTAGGTCGTGGGGGTGGTCACGACCTGGGCAAGATCCAACCCCTTCATGCTCGGCGCTGCCTTGGCAGCGGCCAGGGCCTGGTCGATCCGCTGCTGCGTCACCGCCTCGCCCTGGGCCAGCCCGACAATCGCGCCGTTCTGCGCACCCTTGTCGCGCAACAGGCGGGTCAGCTTGCGGGTGTCAATGTTGGCAATCGCGACCGTGTTCTCGCGCACGAGGTACTGCGACAGCGTTTCGGTGGATCGGAAGTTGCTGGCCAGCAGTGGCAGGTCTTTGATGATCAGGCCCGCGGCATGGACCTTGTCGGCTTCGATGTCTTCAGGATTGATCCCGTAGTTGCCAATGTGCGGATACGTGAGCGTCACGATCTGCTGGCAGTAACTGGGGTCGGTGAGGATTTCCTGGTAGCCGGTGATGGCAGTGTTGAACACCACCTCACCCACGGTGGTGCTGGTGGCACCGATCGAATTGCCGATAAAGACCGTGCCGTCTGCGAGCGCCAGGATGGCGGGAGGGAAGCTTCCCTGTAGAGACAAAAGCACTGGGTTCTCCGGATGGTTACGGTCGCCCGGCGCCTGCTGGCCGCTCGCAAGGGGTGTCGGCGGCTGCTCTCTCAGAAAGTGGGTAGCTTGGGGGTGCGGTCGGGCGACGCTGTTGCGAGAAAAGCCCCCGATTATAACGCGCGAGCGCCCCGCTCGCCCGCATCATGCACCGTTTGCATGGCGAGACAACCCCCGCGCATAGACGGCCCCTGACGGTGCCTCAGCCTATGGCCACAGCGGCCTCAGGCGCGCCTAGCCACGCTGGCGTGCAGGCAAATAGCGGCTGCAGCAGCCACGTTGAGCGACTCCTCGCCACCAGGCTGCGCGATGCGGATGCGATGCTGGGCGCGCTGCATCAGCGCGTCCGACACACCCTGCCCCTCATGCCCCATCACCCAAGCACAGGGCCAGGGCAGTTGCGCGGCATGGACCCAATCGCCCCCATGGGAACTGGTGACGAGCAGCGGCACCTGTAGCACCTGCAAGGCCTCGGCCGTCAGCGACTCCAGGAGCGCCAGGCCGAAGTGCGCACCCATGCCCGCCCGCAGCACCTTGGGTGACCACAGCGCGGCTGTGCCCTGGAGCGCTACCACCTGCCGAAACCCGAAGGCCGCGGCACTGCGCAGCATGGACCCGACATTGCCCGCGTCCTGAACCCGGTCCAGCACCAGCGTCGGAGCGTCTGCCAGCAGGGCCGGGGATGCCGGCAGATCGAGCACATAGCCCATGCGGGCCGGGGATTCCAGCCCGCTCAGATCCCGAAACAGCGCATCGGGCACCACCACCACACGGCGCGCGCGCGCCCATTCGGTTGGCACGGCGGGCCAGAGCGACTCTGCAAAGACGGCAATGGCCGGTTCCCAGCCTCGCTCCAGCGCAGCACGACACAGGTGGTCGCCCTCAACCCAGATGCGCCCTTGCTTGCGGTAGGCTGTACTGTCCTGCGCCAGGCGGCGAAGGTCTTTGACAAGGGGGTTGTCCCGCGACTGGACCACCACCACAGAAGCGTTGTGCATGGGCTCAGCCCTCATGGTTGGAAGACAAGAGGCTGCGGGCCACGGGCGCAAAGCTGCGGCGGTGCAAGGGGGAAGCTCCGTGCTGGCGCAGCGCCTCCAGGTGCATCGCCGTGCCATAGCCCTTGTGGGTGGCAAACCCGTAGGCGGGATACTGCGCATGCACAGACTCGCACCAACGGTCGCGAGTGACTTTGGCCAAGATGGAGGCGGCAGAGATCGCAGCGACCGTCGCATCTCCTCCGACCACCGCATCGCCAGGCACGTCCAGCACCGGCAGCCGGTTGCCGTCGACCAGCACACGGGCCGGGCGCAGACGGAGTCCCTGCACCGCACGCTGCATGGCCAGCAGCGTGGCCCGCAGGATGTTGAGCCGGTCGATCTCTTCCACACTGGCCTCGGCCACGCTGCAGCACAGCGCATGCGCCCGGATCTGGTCGTAGAGGCGCTCGCGCTGCCGGGCCGTCAGCTTTTTCGAGTCGGCAAGGCCTTCAATGGGGCGCAGTTCGTCGAGGATGACCGCAGCGGCCACCACCGGGCCTGCCAAGGGCCCGCGGCCCGCCTCATCCACACCCGCCACCAGCCCCGGCGCGTGCCACGGCAGGCTGGCCTGCTCAGGGGCGCTGGAGCAACGTTTCGATCGCATGGGCCGCCAGGCGCGGTGTGTCGCGCAACAGGGTTTCATGAAGGGCTGTGAAGCGCTGCGCGAGCGCCGTCAGGCGTTCGGGCGCACGGGTCTTGGCCTCCAGCCAGTCGATCGTGGCGGCCGCCAAGGCTTCAGGGCTCGCGCGGTCCTGGATCAACTCGGGCACCACGAAAGACTCGCACAGGATGTTGGGCAGGCCCACCCAAGGCTGCAATTGCTTGCGCCGCATGAGGCGCCAACTCCACGGATGCATGTGGTAGCCGATCACCATCGGCCGCTTGAACAGCGCTGCCTCCAGCGTGGCCGTACCGCTCGCAATCAGGGTGCAGTCGCAGGCGGCGAGCGCCGTATGGGACTGCCCGGTCAGGATCTGGATCCGCCCTGCCAGCCCAAGCTCGGCCGCAATCGCTTCGATGCGTGCCTTGAGCGCTGGAACGGCGGGCACTATGATTTTAATAGCAGGTCGTGCTTGCTGGATAAGCACGACCGCCTCAAAAAAGGGTTTGGTGATGTAGTCGATTTCTTTCGAACGACTGCCCGGGAGCACGGCCAGCACCTCCGCCGCCTCGTCCAGCCCCAGTGCCCTGCGCGCCGCAGCCCGGTCGGGTTGCAGCGGGATCACGCTGGCCAGTGGATGGCCGACGTAGGTCGCGGCAATGCCAGCCCGCTCCAGCAAGGCTGGCTCGAATGGAAACAGACACAGCACATGGTCTGCAGCACGGCGAATGGTCTCGATCCGCTCGGGCCTCCACGCCCAGACGGACGGACACACGAAATGCACCGTGGGCACACCAGCCGCGCGCAACGCGGTCTCCAGACCCAGATTGAAGTCCGGGGCATCGATGCCGATGAACACATCAGGCCGATCTTCAGAGGAAAGTCGCTCGCGCAATTGCGCCCGCATGCGCAACAGGCCCGCCAAGCGCCGCAGTACTTCCAGGCTGTACCCGTGCACCGCCAGCCGCTCGCTGGGCCACCACGCATCGAAGCCCCGGCGCTGCATCTGTGGCCCCCCCACACCGTAGCCGCGCAGCCCTGGCCAGCGGCCTTGCAGACCGTCGATCAGCAAACCCGCCAGGAGATCGCTCGAGGTTTCGCCGGCCACCATGGCCACGCGCGGGGACTGCGCCTGCATGGGCCGATTACCGCGCAATGCCGCGGCGCGACCGATCCAGGAAGTCCAGCACGGCCTGTACGTCCTGTGCGCCGTCCGGGTCTTCGCAGGTCAGCGCCGCAATGGCCTGTTTAGCCGCCTCCAGGGTCAGACCTTGGCGGTACAGCAGACGGTGCATCTGCTTGATGCCGGCCTGGCGTGCGGCTGAGAAGCCGCGGCGTCGCAGACCCTCCAGGTTGAACCCGCGTACCGCCAGCGGATTGCCATCCACCATCATGAAAGGGGGCACGTCTTGCGACACCGCACTGGCAAAGCCCACCATCGCATGGGCGCCCACCTTCACGAACTGGTGAAGGCCTGTGAGGCCACCCACCGTCACCCAATCACCCAGCTCGACATGGCCGCCGAGGGTGGTGTTGTTGGCCAGTGTGGTGTGGTTGCCCACCACGCAGTCGTGCGCAATGTGCGTGTACGCCATGATCCAGTTGTCGTTGCCGACACGGGTGACGGCCTTGTCCTGGACGGTGCCGATGTGCAGGGTGCAGAACTCGCGGATTGTGTTGCGGTCCCCGATGATGAGTTCGCAGGGCTCACCCTTGTACTTTTTGTCCTGGTTTTCCGCCCCCACCGAAGCGAACTGGAAGATCCGGTTGTCCTGCCCAATGGTGGTGTGACCTTCAATGACGCAATGCGGTCCGATCACCGTGCCCGCGCCGATCTTCACGTGCGGGCCAATCACGGCGTAAGGCCCCACCACGACCGTAGGGTCGAGCATGGCACCGCTGGCCACCAGGGCTGTGGGATGGATGTTGCTCACGGTCAGATGAATCCATCAACCCACGCTGCGCATGGTGCACATGAGCTCGGCCTCGCAAGCGACTTCCTCGCCGACGCTGGCAATGCCCTTGAACTTCCAGATACCGCCGCGCACCCGGTCAATGGTGATCGTGAGGATCAACTGATCCCCGGGTTCCACCGGACGCTTGAAACGCGCGCCGTCGATGCCCACGAAGTAGTAGATGTTGTTTTCGTCGGGTACCTTGCCCATGGCATCAAACGCCAGCAAGCCGGCCGCCTGGGCCAAGGCCTCCAGAATCAACACGCCCGGCATGACAGGACGGCCAGGAAAGTGCCCGCCGAAATAAGGCTCGTTGAACGTTACGTTCTTGATCGCCTTGATGCGGGTGTTGCTCTCCAGCTCCACCACCCGATCCACCAGCAAAAAGGGGTACCGGTGCGGAAGCTGCTTGAGAATTGCGTGAATATCCATCATCGAGTCGTCATCCGTTGTTGTTGTGGGCTGCCTTGAGCGCCTGCTCCAGCGCCTTGACGCGGTCACGCAGCCCATGCAGTTGCTTGAGGGTGGCAGCGTTCTTCTCCCAGCGGGCATTGTCATCAATGGGAAACATGCCGGTGTACTGACCCGGACGGTTCAGCGAACGCGTGACCACGGTGGCCGCAGACACATGCACATGATCCGCAAGCTCCAGATGGCCCAGCACGATGGCACCGCCACCCACGGTACAGTGCGCGCCGATGCGGGCGCTGCCCGCAATCCCAACGCACCCAGCCATGGCGGAGTGCGCACCGATGTGCACGTTGTGCCCCACCTGGATCAGGTTGTCGAGTTTCACGCCGTCTTCGATCACCGTGTCTTCAAGGGCCCCTCGGTCGATACACGTGTTCGCACCGATCTCGACGTCGTTGCCAATGCGCACAGCACCCAGTTGCTCGATTTTGACCCAGCGGCCCTGCTCTGGCGCGAAACCAAAACCATCCGCGCCGATGACCACGCCAGAATGCAGGATGCAGCGGTCACCGACCACGCACCTGTCGCCCAGCGTGACGCGGGACGCGAGCACGGTGTCCGCGCCGATGCGTGCGCCGCGCCCCACGACGCAGAGAGGCCCCACCCAAGCGGTAGGGTCCACCTGCGCCTCGGGATCCACCACTGCCGATGGGTGTATACCGCGGGGCTTAACGGGATCATGGTGCTGGCGCCAAAGCTGCGTAGCCTTGGCGAAGTACGCATAGGGGTCTAGAACCACAATGCACGCGCCGCGCGCCTGCGCGGCGGCCTGCAAAGCGGGTGACACGATCACGCAACCCGCTCGGGTGGTTTGCAGCAAGTGCTGGTAGCGCGCGTGGCTGAGAAAGCTCAGATCTCGCGGCCCGGCCTGCTCCAGCGGAGCAATGCGCTCCACCCGTGTTTCGGGCGAAGCCCCGATCAGGGTACCGCCCAAAGCCTGCACGAATGCACCCAGGTGCAGACTCACGCGCTCCCCAATCGAACTGAAGGCTTACTTACCCGACGAGGCGTTCAAGGCCTTGATGACCTTGTCGGTGATGTCGTGCTTGGGATTGATGTACACGGCCTGATCGACGATCAAGTCGTACTTCTCCTGCTCCGCCATGGCCTTAACTGCCTTCGTGGTCCGGTCCAGAAAGGTGCTCATTTCCTCATTGCGACGTACGTTCAGGTCTTCCTGAAACTCACGGCGCTTGCGCTGAAAGTCGCGGTCCTGATCAGACAGTTGGCGTTGACGGGCTGCGCGCTGGCTTTCCGACATCGTCGGCGCCTCGCGTTCAAACTTCTCACCAGCGGCCTTGAGCGAATTTCCAAGGTCGTTCAGTTCTTTTTCCCGACGCGAGAACTCCTGTTCAAGCTTCGCGGATGCCGCCTTGGCGGTATTGGCCTCGCGAAGCACGCGCTCCGTGTTGATGAAACCAATCTTGAATTCTTGGGCATGCGCCACGGAAGCTACACCCGCGACGGCGATAGCGAACGCGAGGGCAATAGGACGGAAAAGAGATTTCATTAGAAGGACGTTCCGATCTGGAATTGAAGTTTCTGGATTTTATCGCCCGCGAACTTGCGCACCGGCTGGGCAAACGCAAGACGCAGCGGCCCGAGCGGCGAGATCCAGCTCAGGCCCAAGCCCACCGAGGCGCGCATGTCGGCAAAGCTGATCTTCTCGTTTTCGCCGTACACATTCCCGACGTCTGCGAAGGTGAAGACTCGAAGCGTGCGGTCATTGCCAGCCCCCGGGAACGGAGCGATCAACTCAGCATTCAGGGTGACCTTCTTGGGCCCGCCCAGCGAGGCACCCGTTACGTCACGTGGGCCGAGGGTTCCCTGGTCGAAGCCCCGCACCGAGCCCAGGCCACCAGAGTAGAAGTTTTTGAACACCGGGAACGGGCGCCCATTCATCCCCTTGCCCAAACCCAACTCCCCGTTGAAAGCCACGGTAAAGCGTTTGTTCAGCGGGATGTACTGCTGGTACTGGTAGTTGGCGCGCACGTAGCGTGCATCGCCCGCAACCGACCATTCGGAGTTCAACCGCTGATAGCGGCCCGAATTGGGCGCCAACGCACTATCGCGGTCATCGCGCGACCAGCCGATGGTCAGGGGGACCGAATTGCTTTTGTAGCCGTAGTTCTCGGCATACGCCAAGTAGGTAGCGGGAATGTTCGTGCCGGGCTTGATCTGGGTCTGCTCCAAGCCACCACCGAAAAACACCGTATCGGTCTCGCTGAACGGCACACCGAAACGCACCGCAGCGCCAGTGGTCACGAGTTGGTAGTTACCGCCCTGGTCCTCGTACGGCTTGTCCGTTCGGTAGTACAGATCCAGCGTTCGCGAAATTCCCTCGGGCGTGAAGTAGGGGTTGGTCGTGCTGAAGACGAACGTACGGCGGTACTTGCTGGTGTTGACATCGACCCCGAGGTAGTTGCCGGAGCCCATAAAGTTCTCCTGCTTGATGCCAAACGAAAAGGCCACCTTCTCGGCACTGGAGAACCCCACCCCCAGTTGCAACGAGCCTGTGGGCTTCTCGGTCACATTGACCACCAAATCCACCTGGTCCGGAGCGCCAGGGACTTCCTGCGTTTCAACATTGACTTCGGTGAAGAAACCCAGACGGTCCACGCGGTCGCGGGACAGACGGATCTTCTCGCTGTCGTACCAAGACGCCTCGAACTGCCGGAACTCGCGGCGAATCACTTCATCGCGAGTGCGGTTGTTGCCGCTGACATTGATACGCCGGACGTAAGCGCGGCGGGACGGCTCGGCCTGTAACACGATCTGTACGCGGTTCGTCTCGCGATCAATCTCTGGTACCGCCTCCACGCGCGCAAAAGCGAATCCGAAACGCCCGAAATACTCAGAGAATGCCTTGGTGGTCTCGGTCACCTGGTCAGCGTTGTACGGCTCGCCGGGTCGGATGGCCACGAGCGGCTTGAACTCGTCTTCGCGCTCCAGATAGTTACCTTCCAACTTCACCCCAGACACCACAAAACGCTCACCCTCGGTCACGTTGACGGTGATCGAGATGTCTTTCTTGTCCGGCGAAATGGCCACCTGGGTGGAGTCGATACGAAACTCCACGAAACCGCGCTGCAGATAGTACGAGCGCAGCGTTTCAAGGTCCGCGTTGAGCTTGGCGCGAGAGTACCGGTCGGACTTCGTGTACCAGCTTAGCCAACCTCCCGTGTTCTGATCAAACAGGCCCTTGAGCGTCGATTCGCTGAAGCTCTTGTTGCCCACGATGCGGATGTCTTTGATCCGAGCCGGCTCGCCCTCGGTCACTGTAAAGGTCAGGTTGACGCGGTTGCGCTCGATCGGTGTGACCGTGGTCACAACCTCAGCACCGTAAAGGCTGCGATTGATGTACTGGCGCTTGAGCTCCTGCTCGGCCCGGTCGGCAAGCGCCTTGTCGTAAGGCCGCCCTTCGGTCAGACCCACGTCGCGCATGGCTTTCTTGAGGGCATCCTTGTCGAATTCGCGCGTACCCGCGAAGTCAACATCCGCTACCGTGGGCCGCTCCTCGACCACCACCACCAGCACATTGCCGTCGGCTTCCAGCCGCACATCCTTGAAAAGACCCAACGCAAACAGCGCACGAATGGCCGCCGCGCCCTTGTCATCGTTGTAGTCATCCCCGACACGCAGCGGGATCGAAGCGAACACCGTACCAGGCTCTACCCGCTGCAGACCTTCGACGCGGATGTCGCGCACCTTGAAAGGCTCCAGGGCCCAAGCAGCCTGCGCAACGAACAGCATGGCCGCCACTGCCGACGCAGTACGTGCCCCCAGGCAGTAAAAGTGTTTCTTCATGAGTGAACGGTACCGAGCCCCGGGGCGGGGTCGGCAGCAAAGTTAGCCCAGTAGCCGGGTAATGTCGTTGAACAGCGCGATAGACATCATGAGCAGAAGCACCGCCACCCCACCACGCTGCAGGCGTTCCATCCAGGCATCAGAGACGCCCTTGCCGGTCACACCCTCCCAAAGATAATACATCAGGTGCCCGCCATCGAGCACCGGCAGCGGCAACAGGTTCAGCACCCCCAAACTGACGCTGATCAAGGCCAGAAACATGAGGTACTGCGTCCATCCGAGCGCAGCCGAACGCCCCGCGTAGTCGGCAATGGTCAGAGGCCCGCTGAGGTTCTTCAGGGATGCCTCGCCAATCACCATGCGCCCCATCATGCGAAGCGTCAGCACCGACACTTCCCAGGTACGCACCGCACCTTTCCACAGGCTCTCGATTGGACCGTAATCCACGGTGACCATCTCGGGCACCGCCCCGACATATGCACCAATCCTGCCCAGGCTGCGCCCGCCCTCCTCTACACGGTCCGGTTGCACCTGCAGCACCGCCCTCTGTCCGTTCCGCTCGATCTCCCAAGCTTCAGATTTTGGCACCTGCGATTCACCACTCCGCCGAATCCATTCGCGTAGCTGCTGACCGTCCTCAATCGCCACGGCACCCACCTTGCGAATCACATCACCCGCACGCAGGCCAGCTCTCTCGGCCGCTCCCCCTGGCGCGATCTCACCCATCACCGGCTCTGTCCACGGCCCAGTGATCCCGATGCGCCGAAAAAGCTGAGCATCGGCCTCGCGGACATCAAAATCTGAAAGGTCCAGCAACACCTCGCGCCGCGGGGCACCTGGCGCGGGCTCGACCTCCAAGCGTACTGCCTGGCGCTCCAGCGCCCCCCTTGTCAGCTCCCACCGCAAACCCTCAAACGAGCGGACGGGCTCCCACTCGTCATCCCCCAAAGCCACCTGATGCACCAGCTCACCGCCACGCAGACCCGCGCTGGCAGCTACCGAGCCGACCGTAGGACTGGCCAAAAGCGCCTTGGGCTCCTGGATGCCGATCCAGTTCACCAGCCCATACAACGCCACTGCCAACGCCAGGTTGGCCAACGGCCCCGCCGCCACGATCGCAGCCCGAGCACGCAGCGGTTGCCGATTGAAGGCGAGATGGCGCTCGTGCGGCTCCACTGGTGCTTCGCGCTCGTCCAGCATGCGCACGTATCCACCCAAGGGAAAAGCGCCCAGCACGAACTCCGTCGGGGAGCCAGGCCGCTGATAGCGCCAGATCGGCGTACCAAACCCGACCGAGAACCGCAGCACCTTGACGCCGCAGGCCACCGCCACACGGTAATGGCCATATTCGTGGATGGCGATCAGCACTCCCAGCGCTGTAACGAAGGCGATCACGGTCAACAGCATGCCAACTCCTTGCTAGCAGGACACCCGCTCCGAGCTGGCGCAACGACGCACCTGCTCCCACGCCACCCGGCGCGCCTGGGCATCGAGATCCAGAAGCGCGGGCAACGAGTCCACCTTGGAGGGCTGCAGTGCTTCCAAAGTTGCAAGATTCACTGCGTGAATCTGATCAAAGCGAAGTCCCCCAGCCAAAAACTGTTCGACCGCGACCTCATTGGCGGCGTTGAGCACCGCGGTGGTTCCTTCGGGGGCTCGCAGAGCCTGCCAGGCCAGCGACAAGCCCGGGTACCGCTCGGGGTGCCGATGGTCGCTGATCGCTTCGAAGGTCATCGCCGAAAGGGCATGAAAGTCCAAGGGATTGGCACCCGATGCGATCCGCTCAGGCCAGGCCAGGCCGTAAGCAATGGGCACCCGCATGTCGGGCGTGCCCAACTGGGCCACGACCGAAGTGTCGCGGTACTGCACCATCGAATGCACGATGCTTTGCGGATGGATCACAACGTCCAGTTGCTCTGGTCCAACGCCGAACAGATACCGCGCCTCGATGACCTCAAGCGCCTTATTCATCATGGTCGCAGAATCGACCGAAATCTTGCGCCCCATGCTCCAGTTGGGATGCGCACAGGCCTGCGCCGGAGTCACATCGCGCAGGGTTTCTGGCGATCGAGTACGAAAAGGTCCACCAGACGCCGTGAGGATGATCTTCTCCACACGGTTGGGCCAGGTGGCTGGGTCTTCAGGCAGCGACTGGAAGATGGCGGAATGCTCACTGTCGATGGGCAACAGCGTGGCTCCTGAGGCGCGCACGGTGCGCATGAATAAATCGCCTCCGACAACCAACGCCTCCTTGTTGGCCAGCAGCAAACGTTTGCCCGCACGTGCGGCTGCGAGGCTGGGGGCAAGGCCTGCCGCACCGACGATGGCCGCCATCACCATATCGACCTCATCGTGGGCCGAAATCCACTCCAGCGCATCTGGACGATCCACGACCTCTGTGGGCAAACCCTCGGCCGCAATCCGCTCACGAAGAGCCCGGGCATGTACCGCACTGGCCATGACAGCGTAGCGAGGCCTGAAGCGAGCGCACTGCGACAGCATCGCGTCGACCTGGGTCGAAGCGCTCAGGGCGAACACCGCATAGCGATCGGGGTGGCGTGCCACCACATCCAGCGTGTTGGTTCCGATGGAACCGGTAGAACCCAGAACGGTGATCGTGTGTGTCATCGTGTCGTCCAGGAACTGAGCATCATGGCCAGGGGCAAAGCGGGCAAAAGCGCATCGACGCGATCCAGCACTCCGCCGTGCCCGGGCAGCAGACCGCTGCTGTCCTTGACACCCGCGCTGCGCTTGATGAGGGACTCCACCAGATCACCTACAACGCTCATGGCCACGAGAAAAACCGTACCAAGCGCCAGTATCCACCACCCAGCAGATGCCATGCGTGTGTACAGGCTGGGCACGGAGGCAGCCCATCGGCTGTCTGCATAGACCCAGACTACGGCCATCAAACAGACGCCAAGCAGCGCGCCCCAGACGCCCTCCCAACTTTTGCCTGGACTGATGGATGGTGCCAGCCGACCCTGGGTGAACTTCAGTCCAAATGCGCGACCTGCGAAATATGCACAGATGTCCGCCGCCCAGACCAGCAGCAGTGTCGAGAGCAGAAAGTTGATGCCGATCAGCCGAGCCTGTACCGCAGCCAGCCATGCGAGCCAGAGCACTGCGACACCCAAGATGAGACGCAACATGAGCGGCCAACGAGGCCAGCCCGCGACACCGCTGCGCAGCAGCGAGGCAGAGGCCAGCACCCAAGCGGCCCCTCCCAGCAGCCAGGCCACCGACCAGTCGAGATGCAGCCCTCCCAGCAGCCACGTCGCGCCGCACAACACCGTGCAGACGCCTCCCAACAACACACTGGGACCAGCACCTAGTCCGTTCAGCCGCCCCCATTCCCAAGCAGCCGCGGCCATGAGCACCAGCACGACGGCCGCGAACGGCACGGTGGAGGGATAGAAAAGGGCCGGCAGCAGAATGGCCAGCAGGACCAGTGCCGTGATGACGCGCTGACGTAGCATGCAGGCCTCCTCGGGGCGAACTCAGATAGGGGGCGCTCAGGACCCCGCCTCGGTGGCCTGTTCGCTCTGGATTTGTTCGGACGTTTTTCCGAAGCGTCGCTCGCGGCGCGCAAAAGCGTTGATCGCTTCATCGAGAGCCGCTTCGTCGAAATCAGGCCAAAGCCGATCACTGAAGTACAACTCGGAGTATGCGATCTGCCAGAGCAAAAAGTTGCTGATGCGCATCTCTCCGCCCGTGCGGATCAGCAGATCGGGGTCGGGCACATGCGACATGCCCATGGCCGAATGCAAACCGTCTTCCGTAATCGGCAGACCCTGCTCGGCCAGACGCGCTGCGGCCTGCGCAATATCCCAACGGCCTCCGTAGTTGAAGCACACGTTCAACACAAGGCGCTGGTTGTGCCGCGTGTCGCGTTCCGCCTGCGACAAACCTTCCACCACCTTCACGGACAGGCCTTCTCTGGAGCCGACGAAGTGCAACTGGACCCCATCGTCTCGCAGCCTTGGCACCTCACGCACCAAAGCACCAGCCAAGAGCTCCATCAGGCCAGACACTTCTTCGGTCGGGCGGTTCCAGTTCTCCGAGGAGAACGCGAACACCGTGAGCACCCGCACGCCGCGCTCCACGCACGCCCGCACGCAGCGCCGCAGCGACTCCACTCCTTGCCGATGCCCGGCCAGACGCGGCATGAAACGCCGGGTGGCCCAACGGCCGTTACCATCCATCACGATGGCCACATGGTGGGGAACGGCCCCACCGGGGCCGCCGTCTGGTCGGTGCATCACACCGCCATGATGTCTTGTTCTTTGGCCGCTACCAGGGTGTCGATTTCGGCGATGTGCTTGTCGGTGAACTTCTGCACATCGGCCTCCGCGCGCTTCTGGTCGTCTTCCGATGCAAGTTTGTCTTTCACCAGCTTCTTGATCGCATCATTCGCGTCACGACGCAAGTTGCGCACGGCAATCTTGGCACTCTCGCCTTCGTTGCGGGCCAGCTTGGTCATCTCTTTGCGACGCTCCTCGCTCATCGGAGGCATCGGCACGCGAATCAGATCGCCCATCGATGCCGGGTTCAGGCCCAGATCGCTTTCCCGGATCGCCTTTTCGATCTTGGAGCCCATGCCCTTTTCCCAGGGCTGCACGCTGATCGTGCGAGCATCCAGCAGCGCCACGTTGGCCACTTGGCTCAGCGGGACCATCGAACCGTAGTACTCAACCTGCACCGCGTCCAGCAGAGCAGGGTTGGCACGACCGGTGCGGATCTTCTGCAGATTGTTCTTGAACGCCGCGATGGATTGGTCCATCTTGGATTCGGCATTCTTCTTGATGTCGGCAATCGTCGTCATGTTCTCTCCTCAGAGCGGAATCAGGGACCGAAATGCGGTGCGCCAGGGGGCGGCAAGGAACGCGTCAGGCGTACACCAGCGTGCCCTCGTCCTCACCCATGACCACACGCTTGAGCGCGCCATGCTTGATGATGGAGAACACGCGCACCGGCAGTCGCTGGTCGCGGCACAGAGCAAAGGCCGTGGCATCCATGATGCCCAGATTGCGGGACATGGCCTCGTCAAAACTGAGCTTGGAATAGCGGGTGGCCGTCGGGTCCTTGTGCGGATCGGCGGTGTACACACCATCCACCTTGGTGGCCTTGAGCACCACTTCGGCACCGATCTCCGCACCGCGCAAGGCAGCGGCCGTGTCGGTCGTGAAAAACGGGTTGCCGGTGCCAGCAGCGAACACGACCACCTTGCCCTCCTCCAGGTACTGCAGCGCCTTGGGACGGACGTAAGGCTCCACCACCTGCTCGATGGCAATGGCCGACATCACGCGGGCCGTCAGACCCTGCTTGTCCATGGCGTCAGCCAGGGCCAACGCGTTCATCACCGTGGCCAGCATGCCCATGTAGTCGGCCGTGGCACGGTCCATGCCCACCGAACCACCCGCCACACCGCGGAAGATGTTGCCACCACCGATGACCACGGCGACCTGCGCACCCAGACGCGTGACTTCGGCGATCTCCTCCACCATGCGCACGATCGTGGCACGGTTGATGCCGAACGCATCGTCGCCCATGAGGGCCTCACCAGACAACTTGAGCAGGATGCGCTTGTGGGCTGGAGAGACTGGGGTCATGGGCGGTTCCTTTGCGTGCGTTGGAGGAGAACTGGGGGTGATGAAGGCTTAGGCGGCAGCCTTGGCCGCTGCCACCTGGGCAGCCACTTCGGCCGCGAAGTCGTCGACCTTCTTCTCGATGCCTTCGCCCACCACGTACAGCGTGAAGCCCTTGACGGTGGTGTTGGCCGCCTTGAGCATCTGGGCCACGGTCTGCTTGCCGTCAGCTGCCTTCACGAAGACCTGGTCGGCCAGGGAGACTTCCTTGAGGTACTTCTGCACGGCACCTTCGATGCGCTTGGCCACGATATCGGCACTCTGTGCGGGCTTGCCAGCCGCCACGAGTTCCTTGTTGGCCTCGTCGGCCTTGCCTTCGGCGACTGCACGCTCCTTGGCGATCAGGTCCGCAGGCACATCGGCGCTGGTCAGGGCCACGGGCTTCATGGCAGCCACGTGCATGGCAACGTCCTTGGCAGCCACTTCGTCACCTTCGAACTCCACGACCACACCGATGCGCGAGCCGTGCAGGTACGAGGCCAGCTTGGAGCCCGAGAAATACTTGAAGCGGCGGAACGACATGTTCTCGCCGATCTTGCCGATCAGGCCCTTGCGGACGTCTTCCAGGGTGGGACCGAAGCCGTCTTGTTCGTAGGCCAGCGCGCCCAAAGCTTCCAGGCTGGCGGGGTTGTGCTTGGCCACGAGTTCGGCAGCAGCCTTGGCCATGGCCACAAAGCTGTCGTTCTTGCTCACGAAGTCGGTTTCGCTGTTGACTTCGATCAGTGCGCCCGTGTTGCCATTGATGAAGCTGGCGACCACGCCTTCGGCGGTGATGCGCGATGCAGCCTTGCCAGCCTTGGTGCCGAGCTTGACGCGCAGCAGCTCTTCGGCCTTGGCCATGTCGCCGTCGGCTTCTGCCAGGGCCTTCTTGCATTCCATCATGGGGGCATCGGTCTTGCCACGCAGTTCGGCGACCATGCTTGCGGTGATTGCGGCCATCTTCTTCTCTCCGGTGTATTCAGTTCGTTACAAGATTCGGACTAAAAAAAAGGGGGCTGTCTGGAGCCCCGCTTTCGTACGCGACAAGTCGCGGAGCCAAGCCGCTTAGGCTGCGGACTCTTCCACTTCGACGAATTCGTCGCCGCTCTCGGCCGACACGGCCTTGACCACGTCGTTCACCGCGTTGGCGCGGCCTTCGATGATGGCGTCGGCAATGCCACGGGCGTACAGCGCCACAGCCTTGGCCGAGTCATCGTTGCCGGGGATCACGTAGTCGATGCCTTCGGGCGAGTGGTTGGAGTCCACCACACCGATCAGCGGAATGCCCAGCTTCTTGGCTTCGGCCACAGCGATCTTGTGGAAACCGACGTCGATGATGAAGATCGCATCGGGCAGCGTGTTCATGTCCTGGATGCCGCCGATGTCCTTTTCGAGCTTCTCGATCTCACGCATGAACGTCAGCTGCTCTTTCTTGCTCATGGAGTCGAGGCCGGCTTCCGCCTGGGCCTTCATGTCCTTGAGGCGCTTGATCGAGGTCTTGACCGTCTTGAAGTTGGTCAGCATGCCGCCCAGCCAGCGCTGGTCCACGTACGGCACACCGGCGCGCTGCGCTTCGGTGGCGAGGATTTCGCGCGCCTGGCGCTTGGTGCCCACCATCAGGATCGTGCCGCGGTTCGCTGCGAGTTGCTTGGCGAACTTCTGGGCTTCCTGGAACATCGGCAGCGACTTTTCCAGGTTGATGATGTGAATCTTGTTGCGATGGCCGAAGATGAAGGGGGCCATCTTGGGGTTCCAGAAGCGGGTTTGGTGGCCAAAATGGACACCGGCTTCCAGCATTTCGCGCATCGTGACGGACATAGAGGTACTCCGAAGGTTGGGTCTAAAATCAGCCCCGATCACCGCGCCGTGTGCAAAAGGCTTTGCCACCGCGCAGCACCTTGACAGGGCTGTTTGCGATTGAATTGCCGTGGTGACACCTGCTGCCCCACCGCTGCCCTGCCGGGCCACCGCGTTGGAACAACCGCTGGCCACCTGCCAGCAAAACCCGAAGATTCTAGCACACCGATGCACCACGACCTGACCGCGCTGCGCTCCTTGGTGCGCAGCGGCGCCGCCTCTGGGAGGCAGGCTGTCGAACAAAGCCTCGAGCGTGCCCAGGACCCGCGCTTTGCCCCCGCCTTTACCCGGCTGATGGCCGACAGCGCCCGCGCCGAGGCCGAGCGCCCTGGCCTGGCCGCCCGCCCCCTGGCGGGTCTGCCCGTGTCGGTGAAAGACCTGTTCGACGTGGCCGGCCTGCCCACCTGCGCCGGCTCGGTGGTGCTGGCGGATGCAGCCCCTGCGACCAGCGACGCCCCCGCCGTGGCACGCCTGCGCCAGGCAGGCGGGGTACTGCTGGGCACCACACACATGGTGGAGTTTGCGTTTTCCGGCGTCGGCACCAATCCGCACGGGCCGGCCGCCGTGGCGTGGGATGGTCGCTACGGGGCCATTCCGGGCGCGCCGCGGGTGCCGGGCGGCTCGTCCAGTGGCGCCGCCGTTTCGGTCGCCTGTGGTGCGGCCTGGATCGGGCTGGGCTCGGACACCGGCGGCTCCATCCGCATTCCGGCCGCGCTCACCGGGGTGGTGGGCTTCAAGAGCACCGCACGCCTGGTACCCACGGCCGGGGCCATCCCGCTGTCCACCACGCTCGACACCGCCTGCGCCATCACCCGCACGGTGCGCGACGCCGTGCTGGCACACGAAATTCTGGCCCAGCGCAGCGTCACACCCAGCCCTGCCCCTCTGTCGGCCTGGCGTCTGGCGGTGCCGCGCACCGTGATGCTCGACGGACTCGACACCCATGTGGCACGGGTGTTCGATCGCACCGTGGCACGCCTGCAAGCGGCCGGCGCACGCATTGACACCATCGACCTGCCGCTGCTGGCACACCAACCGGCCTATGGCTTCTCGGCCCCAGAGGCCTACGCCTGGCACCGCGATCTGATCGCCCGCGCAGGCGATCGCTACGACCCTCGTGTGCGCCAGCGCATCCTCAAGGGCGCAGAGCTGAGCGCGGCCGACTACATAGCCCTGCAGCGTGAGCGCGCCGCCTGGATCGCTGGCATGGAACGCGCCATGCAGGGCTACGACGCCCTGCTCTCGCCCACCGTGCCCATCGTCGCGCCATTGCTGGCAGACGTGGCGCCTGGCGAAGCGCGCGACGCCGCCTTTTTTGCCGCCAATGCCCAACTGCTGCGCAACACCAGCGCGGTCAACCTGCTGGACGGCTGCGCACTTTCATTGCCCTGCCACGCCGCCGGGGAACTCCCCGTGGGGCTGATGGTCTGGCATGCTGCACTGCACGATGATGCGGTGTTGGCCGTGTCGGGCCGCATTGAAGAAGTACTACAAAAATAATAGCTGCTCGTGCTTGATTGATAAGCACGAGCAGCCGATTTGACCCCCTATGAAGATTGCCATTGTGGGCGCCGGTATCGTCGGCGTTGCCACCGCGTATGAGTTGGCCCATGACGGCCACGAGGTCACCGTATTCGACCGGCACACCGCTGCGGCAGAAGGCGCGAGCTTTGCGCCCGCCGGGCTGATGGGTCCGGGGCTGCTGCACGACTGGAGCCATCCATCCCTGACGCAGCCCGGCCAGTGGCTGGGCCTGTGGGCGCAGGTGCGCGGACGCCAGAGCTTGCCAGATTGGCTCTGGCGGCGTCAGTGGCGTCGCCACGCCCAGCAAGGCACGTCACCGGTGCGCGCCATCGAGGCGCTGGCACGCTTTGGGCGCGAGCGCCTGGAGGCGCTGACCCTGCGCCACGGCCTCGAGCTAGAGGCCGCAACCGGTCGCCTGCTATTGCTGCGCACCGAAGCCGAGCTGCGCCGCTGGGAGCCCGTGCTGCAGCAGCTGCGCGACAGCGGCGTGGTCGTTCGGCAGATCGACGCGGCCACAGCCCGAGAGCGCGAACCCGGCCTGTCGCCCGAAGCTCCGCTGGCGCTGGCCCTGGAACTGCCCGATGCCCTCACCGCCAACTGCCGCCTGGCCGCCCACCAGTTGCGCCAGCACGCGCAGGCCCTGGGGGCCGACTTCCGCTTTCAAACGCAGGTGCTGGCGCTGCAGTCCGGCACGGGCATGCGCCCCCAGTTGCAGCTGCGCGCCGCCCCGACGGCCGGACAGGCGGGCGGCGGTGACAACGCTGCACACCACAGCTTCGAGGCCGATGCCGTGATCGTCTGCGCCGGGGCCGATGCCGCGCACTTGCTGCGCCCGTTGGGCCTGCGCCTGCCGCTGGCCGCAGTGGCCGGCTACACCGTCAGCGCCCCCTTGCGTGAGCCGCTGCACGCCCCGCTGGGCAGTGTGGTCGATGGAGCCGAGCAGCTCAGCATCAGCCGCCTGGGGCAACGCGTACGCATCTCGGGCGGGGCCGAAATGGGCAGCGCACCGGCCGGTCACCACCAACCCACCGTGGCGCGGCTCTACCGCACGCTCAACCACTGGTTTCCGGGCGGCGCGCAGCTGCGCAGCGGCGTGCAGGTGTGGCGAGGGGTGCGCCCGCTGCTGCCCGACGGTGCGCCGGTGATTGCGGCGGGCGGGCCGCCCGGTGTGTGGCTCAACCTCGGGCATGGGGCCAACGGCTGGGCCCTGGCCTGCGGAGCGGCCCGCGGCCTGGCCGACCAGCTGGCCCGGCAGCCGGGCGTGGTGGATCTCACGCCTTTCGCCCTGCGCCGCTTCTAGGGACGTTCTGCATCACCCTCGCGAGGATGCGCGGGTGCGGGTCGGGATGGACCGCAAGGCGCTTTTGACAGCCCATGGCCACGCTATGGGCAAGAAAAGCAAGGCAGCGGACCGCCCGAGGCCGTGACCGCGCAGACCGCAGGGCGCTTTGCAGAGCTTCCCTAGCCGACGCAAAGCGGCCGCTGGCCGGTGCAGGCCCCGGCATAGGGGCAGAGGCAGGCGCAGGGGCACAATCGGCGCTGCTGCACCCGCAGCGCACTGCCCGCCCGCCCATGCAACGCATCACCGCCGACCATCCGCACCCCCTGTTCGACACCGCCGCCACGCGCCGCATCGAAACCGCGGCGGCCGCTGCACTGCCGCCCCATGCGCTGATGCAACGCGCCGGACGGGCCGTGGCGCAGCTCGCCCAGGCGCTGGCGCCCCACGCCCGCCGTATCTGGATCGCCTGCGGCCCGGGCAACAACGGCGGCGACGGGCTCGAAGCCGCTGTGCACCTTCAGCGCAGCGGCTACGCGGTGGCGGTGACCTGGCTCGGCCAGCCCGACCGCTGCCCGCCCGACGCCCGCGCCGCCTGGCAGCGCGCACAGGCGGCCGGCTTGGACAGGAGCACCACGCCGCCTGCAGCCCTGGGGCCGCAAGACCTGTGCATCGACGCCCTGCTGGGCTTGGGCGCATCGTCGGCACCGCAGCCCAACCCGCGCACGCCCGACGCACGACTGCTCGCCTGCCTGCAAGCCTTGCGCCACAGCCCGGCCACGGTGCTGGCGGTAGACCTGCCCAGCGGGCTGGACGCCGACACCGGCCAGTTCGCACCGGGGCTGGAGCCAGAGGCCAGCCCACCGCCCACCGCCGGGCCACGCCACACCCTGAGCCTGCTCACGCTCAAGCCCGGCCTGTTCACCGCCGCGGGACGCGATGCAGCGGGCACGGTCTGGCTGGACGTTCTGGACGCCGCCGCCACTGAAGCACCGAGCGCATGGCTGCAAGGCCCGCCCGCCCCGCAGCACAGGGCGCACGCCAGCCACAAAGGCAGCTACGGCGACGTGGCCATCGTCGGGGGCGAAGGCCTGGCCGCGCGGGGCATGGGCATGACTGGCGCGGCGCTGCTGGCCGCGTCGGCTGCCTTGCACAGCGGTGCGGGCCGGGTCATGGTGTGCCTGATGGACGACGAGCACCCGGCCGCCGCCAGCGCGCTGCCCGAGCTGATGCTGCGGCGCTTTGACGCACTGGCCCTGGCCGAACTCAGTGTGGTGTGCGGCTGCGGGGGCGGCCAGGCCGTGGTGCCGCGGCTGCCCGCCGTGCTGGCACGGTCTGCGCGCCTGGTGCTGGACGCAGACGCCCTCAACGCGGTGGCGGCCGATGCCGCGCTGCAGTCGCTGCTGACGGCGCGCGCCGCACAGGGCCTGCCGACCGTGATCACCCCCCACCCGCTGGAAGCCGCCCGGCTGCTGGGCACCACCACAGCCGTGGTGCAGGCCGACCGTCTGGCCGCGGCCCGCGCACTGGCCTTGCGCTTTGGCTGCGTGGTGGTGCTCAAAGGCTCGGGCACCGTGGTGGCCGCGCCCGATGGCGCTGCAAGCCTCAACCCCACAGGCAATGCGCTGCTGGCCACCGGGGGCACGGGCGATGTGTTGGCGGGCATGGTCGGTGCAGGCCTGGCCCGGGGGCTTGGGGCGATGGCGGCGGCGCGAGCGGCCGTGTACCGCCACGGTCTTGCGGCCGACGTCTGGCCCGCAGGCGCACCGCTGACCGCCGGTGCCCTGGCCCGGCGGGTGGGCGGCTGAGAGGGCGCGCCGCCCTGCCCACGTGCCGCGCACGCCGCACCAGCCCCAAGCCGTGACAGCGCACGGCGCCCCATCGCCTGCCCGTCAGCGCAGCAAGGTCACGCTGCGCAAGGGGCGGGTGATGCTGGACGGCGTCATGCCAAAGGTCTGCCGAAACATGCGGCTGAAGTGCGCCGAATCAGCGAAGTCACCGTGCAGCGCGGCGTCGGTCAGCCGGGGGCTGAGCGCGAGCCCCGCCATGGCCAGCCGCACCTGCGACCAGACCCGGTAGCTGCGCAGGCTGACGCCCATTTCGGCGCGAAACAAGTGGTTGAAGCGCGAGGCTGAGAGGTGCACGCCAGCCGCCAGATCGCCACGCCCCATGCGCGCCGCCTGCGGCTGGCGGAGTGCCTGCAGGCTGCGGGCCACCCGCGCGTCCAGCGGCGGCACCGCATCGGGCACCCCGCACTGAAGCAGGCGGGGCAGATCGAAGCTGTGCAAGGCGGTTTCGGTGGCGCTGCGTGAGACGACGGGCCTGGCCATGTCCAGCATCACGCCGCCGGCCGACGCGAGCACGGTGCGCAGCGCGCGTGCCTCGGGCGCGTCGGGTTCCAGGTACACCAGCGCCACCCGCTCACCACAGGGGTCGAACAGGTGCCAGACCCCGGCGTCCACCAACGCGCTGTGGCAGTGCTCGAACTGCCCGGGCGCACGGTGCAGGGCAAAGCGCCCGGACAAGCCCAGCAACAGCACCGGCGCGGCATGGCAATGCCAGCCCGACGCAGGCATCTCGCCCATGTACAGGGAGCGATCGACCCCCATGGTGAGGGCATTGCCGCGCAACGGGCTCATCTCAGCCCAAACCTGCAAGCCAGCGGCGGCCCGCATCCGTAGGCTTGCCGGGTTTGCAGCGCACAGCACGCGCTGAAACCGTCTGGGGGCCGCAGCCCCTGATTCGATCCCTCTTTCCTGGAGACCCTTGCGTGAAACGCATCGCCTTTTTCCTTGTGACCCTGGTGGCGCTGGGTATCACCAGCGTCTGGTACGGCATGCCCTATGCGGTCGCACCGTATCTGTTGCAATTCAACCGCAGCCTGTCGGGCTTGGAAGCCCAGCAGGTGGTGGCCGCCGCGCACACCATCCATTACCTCGACTCTGCGCCAGACACACCCGACTCGCAGGCGCCCGACACCCTGCCGGTGGTGCTGCTGCACGGCATATTCGCCGAAAAAGACCACTGGGTGGACTTTGCCCGCACACTGCCGGGGCAGGTCCGCGTGCTGGCACCAGACATTCCAGGCTTTGGCGAAAGCACGCGGCTGGACCGCGCACCCTACGACTATGCGGCCCACACCGAACGCCTGGCCGCGTGGATGGACGCGCTGGGCCTGGAGCGCGTGCACCTAGCCGGCAATTCGATGGGCGGCACCGTCGCCGCGTTGTTCGCCCTGCAGCATCCGCAGCGTGTGGCGAGCGTGGCCTTCATCGGTGCGCCGCATGGCGTGCGCTCCCCCCAACCCAGCCCCATGGACCAGCAGATCGACGCTGGCCAGCGCCCGCTGGTGGCGCAGGACGCAGCAGCCTTCGAGGCCATGATGAACCTGGTCTTCGAGCAGCGGCCATTGCTACCCTACCCCATCCTGCATGTCAGCCGCGAGACGGCCGTGGGCAACGCTGCGTCCAACGCACGGCTGTGGGACGCACAGCTCAAAGACCGCTTCCTGCTGCAAGAACGCCTGCAGGCCGCGGGCGGCTTGCCGGTGCCCACACTGGTGTTGTGGGGAGCGCAGGACCGGGTATTCGATGTGTCCGGGCTGCCTGTGCTGCAGGGTCTGCTGCGCCAAGGCCATGCGCAGCGCCTCGAAGGCATCGGCCATTTGCCGATGATGGAAGACCCCAAGGGCACGGCTTGGCGCTACACCCAGTTCCTGACCACCTTGCAGAAATCGCCTTAGAAGGACTGCTTGTGCTTATAAAACAAGCACAAGCAGCTATCGAAATCATAGCAAATGACCGCACAACCGCCTGCGAGCCCGCTTTGCAGGCCCCTCTTTGCGGCACTGCGGAATCCTGCAGTGCGCCCGCCGCTCCTCAGCAGCGCCACCGCTGCGGTCAGCCCCGGCGTGTCTTGCGGGCCTTGCCCTTGCTCGCCTTGCCCGGGGTGGTCTTCTTGGCCACGGCCTTGGCCCCGCTGGCAGGCGCGCGCGAACCGCGGCCGCGGATCGGCTCCGCCTCGTCAGCCACGGACACCGCATGCGACTTGCCAGTCTTGCGGCCAGAGGACGCGTCGCGGCTCTTGCGTCCCGCACCGCCAGCCGCATCGGTCGCCAGACCTTTGTCTTTGAGTGCGCGGCCCAGCAGTTCCTCGCCCTCGCGCACCAGGCGGAAGTCGATCTTGCGGCCGTCCAGGTCCACGCGGCTGACCTGCACGCGCACCCGCGCGCCAATCGCATAGCGGATGCCCGTGCGCTCGCCACGCAGCTCCTGCCGCGCTTCATCAAACTTGTAGTACTCGCCCCCCAGTTCCGTGATGTGCACCAGGCCTTCGACATACAGCGCATCGAGCGTGACGAAGACGCCAAAGCTCGTCACAGCACTGACCACGCCGCTGAACTCTTCGCCCAGGTGCTCGCGCATGTACTTGCACTTGAGCCAGGCCTCCACGTCACGGCTGGCTTCATCGGCACGCCGCTCGTTGGCGCTGCAGTGCAGGCCTGCGGCTTCCCAGGCCTGGGTGTCGCGCGTGCGCGCAGGCTCACGCCGCGGGGCCATGGTGGGCGCAGCCACGCGCGAGGCCAGGCGCTTGGCCAGCTTGGCATGCGCCTCCCCCGGGGTGGGCAGCGCTGGCAACTGGTAGCGCGAGCCCCCCAGGATGGCCTTGATGACCCGGTGCACCAGCAGATCGGGGTAGCGCCGGATCGGACTCGTGAAGTGGGTGTAGGCCTCGAACGCCAGCCCGAAGTGGCCGCTGTTGATCGGCGTGTAGATGGCCTGCTGCATGGAGCGCAGCAGCATGGTGTGGATCTGCTGAGCGTCTGGACGGTCCTTGGTGGCAGCTGCGATCGCCTGGAACTCCGAGGGGTGCGGGTTGTCGCTGATGCTCATGCCCACGGCCATGGCCTTGAGGTAGCCGCGCAGGATTTCCTGCTTCTCGGGCGTCGGTCCCTCATGCACGCGGAACAGCCCGGGGTGCTGGCTTTGCTGGATGAAGTCGGCGCTGCAGACGTTGGCGGCCAGCATGGCTTCTTCGATGAGCCGGTGCGCATCGTTGCGCGTGCGCGGCACGATCTTTTCGATGCGGCCGTTTTCGTCGCACACGATCTGGGTTTCGGTGGTCTCGAAATCCACCGCACCCCGCTGCTGGCGTGCGGCCAGCAAGGCCCGGTACACGTCGTGCAGGTTCAGCAGATCCTGCACGCGGGCCTGGCGGCGCGCGGCCTCGGGCCCGCGGGTGTTGGCCAGAATGGCCGCCACCTCGGTGTACGTAAAGCGCGCGTGGCTGTGCATCACTGCCGGGTAGAACTGGTACGCATGGATCTCGCCCTGGGCGTTGATCAGCATGTCGCACACCATGCACAGGCGGTCCACGTCGGGGTTGAGCGAGCACAGCCCGTTGGAGAGCTTCTCCGGCAGCATGGGAATCACACGCCGCGGAAAGTACACGCTGGTGGCGCGGTCGTAGGCATCGATGTCGATGGCGCTGCCCGTTTCGACGTAGTGGCTCACGTCGGCAATCGCCACGAGCAGGCGCCAGCCTTTGCCGCGGCCCACGCGGGCGGGCTCGCAATACACGGCGTCGTCAAAGTCGCGCGCGTCTTCGCCGTCGATCGTGACCAGCGGCACATCGGTCAGATCGATGCGGCGCTTCTTGTCGGTGGCGCGCACCTTGTCGGGCAGGGCCTTGGCCTGGGCCAGGCAGTCGTCCGAGAACTCATGCGGCACACCGTATTTGCGTACGGCGATCTCGATTTCCATACCCGGATCGTCCACCTCGCCAAGCACTTCGGTGATGCGGCCCACGGGCTGGCCGAACAGCGCGGGCGGCTCGGTGAGTTCGACCACCACCACCTGCCCGGGCTTGGCCGTACCGGTAGCGCCCTTGGGAATCAGGACATCCTGGCCGTAGCGTTTGTCCTCCGGTGCCACCAGCCAGACGCCGCTTTCCTGCAGCAGCCGCCCGATGATGGGCTGTGCGGGACGCTCGATGATCTCGACGACGCGGCCTTCGGGGCGTCCTCGGCGGTCGTGCCGCACGATGCGCACCCGCACGCGATCCTTGTGGAGCACGGCACGCATCTCGTTGGGGGGAATGTAGATGTCGGGTTCGGCGTCGTCCCGCACCACGAAGCCGTGGCCGTCGCGATGCCCCTGCACGGTGCCTTCAATTTCGTCCGACAGGAGGCTGGTGTTGCTGTTGACGGCGTTTTTTTTGATATACAATCTGAGTCTTTCCTGAAATGCCCAGGTGGCGGAATTGGTAGACGCACTAGTTTCAGGTACTAGCGAGTAACATCGTGGAGGTTCGAGTCCTCTCCTGGGCACCAAGTTTAACGAGAACCACTCCAAGGTTTTTGAAATATCCAAAGCCGCCAGAGATTTCTGGCGGCTTTTTTGTTGGCCGGCTCGGCACACGCCAGCGCCGCCCTGCGACACCGGCAAGCCGCAACCCTTCGTTCCTCTGAACCTGATCAGTCCGGCAACGCATCGCCCCCATCCGACGCGAAACAGCCATCGCACAGAGCATTGCAAACACGCACAAAAACTGCTGTATAATTTGAGTCTTTCCTGAAATGCCCAGGTGGCGGAATTGGTAGACGCACTAGTTTCAGGTACTAGCGAGTAACATCGTGGAGGTTCGAGTCCTCTCCTGGGCACCAAAATACAAAAAGCCGTCCTCTGGACGGCTTTTTTCATGGCTCTCTCGGCAAGTCGCTGAATCAACGATGCGGCCCCCTCGCGTCTGCTCAGGCAATACAGAGCGCAGCCCCTCACCGACGTTCCACACCCCGCAAAAAAAGCGGGCCCTAAGGCCCGCTTTTGATGCAACGCGACTGCCAGACGTCATAAAGCCTTGCGCAGCAGCGCCTTGAGCACCGACTGCAGCCGGCGCGCCAGTGCGGCTTCATGCCCTGTCTTGAGCAGCGACGCGACATCGTGCCCCCAGGTCTGGTCGGGCGCCGGATCGTTGCGGCGCGTGAGCAACTGCAATTGCAGCAAGCGGCGCTCTGACAACTGATCGGCTGGTGATGGCACATCAGCGGCAATCTCCAAACGCAGCATCAACGCACGGCCATCGCCCTGGGCAGCGTGACCCAGCGCTTGCACCCAAGCGGCGCGTACGGCCGGGCTGACCCTGCTGCCCAGGTCCTGTGCAGAAGGCACCAAGCTCGCGTTCCGCTGCTCCCATGCGCCCAGCAATTGGGTCAGCACCTCGCCGTGGGCCTGCGCCGCCAGCTTGCGCAGCGCCATCTGGGCATGCTCTACCGCATCGCGCTGGGCACGGAACGCGGTATCGCCCAAACGCGGGCCACGGGATTCCGGTCGGGCGCCATCACGCACGCCACTACCGAAACGACGCCCCTCGTCGCGGCGAGGATCTCCCCGGCCGTCACGACCAGCGCCTCGCGCATCCCGGCGGTCTGCACCGCGCGCAGGCGCTGCGGCCAGATCCTTGCGCGCACCCGGACGGTCGTCGCCGCGCACGGCCACCACCGTGCGCGGTGCAGCCACAGGCACAGCCGGCGCAACAGCGGTGTCAGCCTCTGCGGCAGGAGCCTGCTGCGCCGCCGCGGATGCGGCAGCCTCGGCAGGCTCAGCTGGCGCCTGCATGGCCGCTTCGAGCGCTTGCAGACTGGCACGAATGCGCTGGGCATCGCCACTGGCCGCTGCCGCTTGCACCTCTTTCGAGGCCTCCAGCACCGCACGGTCGCGTGCGTTCAACGGCTCTGCGGTGCGGTCGCGCTGGCTCGACTTGCGCTGAAAAGCGTCGTCCAAGGGCTTTCGGAACGCATCCCACAGACGCTGCTCGTGCTTGCGGTCCAGCGGCACGGCCTGCGCTTCAGCCTGCCAACGTTGCTGCAACGCCTTGATGGCGTCGATGCGCAGCGTGGCGGCAGCACCCAGCTGTTCAGCCTCTTGAATCATGGCCTCGCGGCGTTGCAGGCTTGCGGCCTGAGCCGCCTCCAGAGGCGCAGAAGCGGCAACCATCGCGTCCTTCCACAGGGGCTGCAGCTCCGCAAACAGCTTGTCGCCCACATGGCCACTGTCACGCCAGCGTTCGGCGAACTGACGCAGCGCGCGCTGCATCTCCTTCCAGTCGGTTGCCGCACGGTGCTCGGCCGCCCACGCCTTGACTTCTTCAATCAGGGCCAGGCGCTGTGCCTTGTGTTCCGCCGCCTCGGTGCGCACGCGCTCCAGCCACGCTTCCACCACCTTGTGCGCCGCATTGCAGGCTTCATCGAACTTTTTCCACAGCGCATGGTTGGGCAGGCCACCTTGGTCCGCCTGCTTCCATTGTTCACGCAGCTGGCGCAGGCTCTCCTGAATCTTGCGTCCGCCCAAGGCCTGACCGGCCGGGCGCTGCAGCAACGCCTGCGCTTTGGCGATCAGTTCCTCGCGTACCTGGTCGGCCCCCCAACGCTGCCAGCCCTGCAGCTCTCCTGCCGCCACCAGAGCCGCGTGCACACGCGCCTCCAGGGCCTGGTCGATCCAGCGGCCGTGCTTGCGCAGCAAGCCGCGCAAGTTGCCGGCCGCATCGGCCATGGGCTTGGCATGGCCCTGCGCCGTCTGGGTTTCCAGTGCCACCACGGCGGGTTCGACGGCCTGCCGGGCCAGCTCTCGCACCGGACCGTCGTTGGCGGCCGGGCGCGCTGCACGCGCGGGCTTGGGCTCTGCAGCCGATGCGGCCACCGGCACTTCGCCGCGAGCCACCCGCAGTTCGTCGGCCCACACGGGTACCGGGGGCAAGCTCGCAGAGGCGTCTTCGGCTGCAGCCACCGCTTGCTGCAGAGCCAGTTGAAAAGCATCCCATACCACCAGCAATTGCGTACGGGCGGCATCCAACTGGGGCGGAAAACGGGCTTCAACGCTCGGCCATGCAGCGTCGGCGCTCAATTCACCAGCTTGGTCTTGCCAGCGCTGCACATCGGCACGCAAGGTCTCCAGCGCCGCCTGTGCGTCGCGCCAGGGCTTGGTCGACAGTACCTCGATGCGTTGCGTGAGGAGCACTGCGGCTTCGCGCTGCACCTGCACACGGTGCTGCAGGTCTTCAATCACCTTCACCCGTTCGGACAGTTGCGTCTTCAGAGCCGAGAGCGGCTCACGAGACAAGGGGGCTCCCGCTTTCGCGGCGTCGCGCTGCCACGCCAACGCATCGGCGATGTTCAGCCTCGCGCCCTCCAGCAAGCGCGTGGCCTTCTCGGCCCATTCGACCGCAATGGCCTCCTGATCCCGGGCGCGGCGGATCTCATCCATGCGCTCCCGTACCGCACGGGCTGCGCCTTTGTCGCGCGCACTCAACTCCTTGAACACTTCCTGCAGAGCGTCCAGCGCGGGCTGGGTGGCCAGCCACTCGCGGATGCGGGCCGAACGCTCGCCAGAGGTCTGGGCAGAAAAAGCACCACCGGTCAGGGCATCCAGAGGGTGGGGCTCGGAGGTTTTGGCCGGAGCCGGGGTCACATCGGGTGCGTCGGACATGGTGTTGCGCGAAAAAAGAGAAAACATGAATCGGAGCCCATCAAACACGGCCAAAAGGCCACAAGGGCCTTGTGTGCCAGCAGCCCGGGTACAGCGAGCCCACGGCCCTGCCTCTGCACCCAAAGGCTGTATTTTGACCGGGTTCAGATCGCCACCCGCCAGATGAACCCAGTGCAACGGGGCGACACACCGGAATAAGGGCCGCGCAGCAGGCGACGCGACATGGCCGTGCGCGCCCTTTGTACACGCGGCGCCACCTCAAAAAGAAAGCCCGGCGCCCTGGTTGGTACAGGGCACCGGGCCAGACGGCGGACACAAGGTCCTGCACATCAGCGCGGCCGGGAGGATGCTGGTCCCGGCCCGCAGGAGCAAGGGATTGCTCCTCAAGGGTGCCAGCCTGTCGTCTCCGCTGCACCTTGGCACTGCATGCTTTCGGAGGGGGATCAGACCCGGCTGGCGATGCCCGCGTTTGCAGGCGACTTCACGATAACAAAGCACAGCACGCCCGGCAAACGATGATTTTCAATGGACCAACGGTCGCGATTGGAGCCCTCTTTCCACCGGAACCACCGTGGTCCCGAGCACTGCCTGACGCCGCTGCGGTGGACCGACCGCGTCCCATCGTTACGGAGTGCTGCCGGCTGCATGTTGCCAGCAAACTACTGTGCAAAAGTACAGCATTGATATTTTCAAAATGTATTAAGAAGAAATTTTTAAGTATTGACCAGGAATTAAACCTCCTCCTAGAATCCGCCAGCCCCACAACAGGCTAGTACAAACCCCAAGCCGCTGCCGACCCCGGCGAACTGGATCCTGAGGTACCGCGCAACCCTTCGGTGGTGCTGAGCGCGCGGTGCAGGAACCAGGGCTACCAATCAAGGCCTACGCGCCCCGCAGCCGATGCATGCACCGGCTGCCATGCGCCACAGGCCTCGGAAAGGAAGAGCTATGACAGCGACAGGACGCATCGTCTCAGGCCTGCGAAATACTGCGGCCCGCGTGATGAGCGGATTTCTTGAACTGACCCACAACGGCTTCGCCCTGCTGGGACTCGCCGTGGCCTTCGTGGCCATCACGCTCGTGGCACGCCCCGATCTGCGTGAAAGCGGCGAAGCCCAGCTGCGCGAGTGGCTGCGTGACCGCCATGTGGCCATGGCCGGCCTGCCAGTGGAGCCCGATGCCATCGAGCGCGCCACGGCGGCCAATCCACAAGACCTGCCTCGTGAGCAGGCCCTGCTGGCCCTGTGGCTCAGCCGCAAATACCGCGTGGCCCCCGAGCCACTGAGCGCCATCGTGGCCGAAGCCTATGAAATCGGGCGCACCATGAAGCTCGATCCCATGCTGATCCTGGCGGTGATGGCCATCGAGTCCAACTTCAACCCCTTTGCACAAAGCGCGGTCGGAGCCCAGGGGCTGATGCAGGTGATGACCCGTGTACACACCGACAAGTACCAGTACTTCGGAGGCCACATGGCCGCCTTTGATCCTGTGAGCAACCTGCGCGTAGGCGCCAAGGTGCTGCAGGAGTGCATTGCCCGCGCGGGCTCGGTCGAAGGCGGGCTGCGTTTCTACGTTGGCGCAGCACATCTGCCGGAAGACGGCGGCTATGTGGCCAAGGTGCTGGCCGAGCATGGGCGTCTTCAGCAGGTGGCGGCAGGCCGCAACGTGCCGCTGCAGCCCCCTGTGGCAGTGCCCACCCCAGCACCGACGGCCGCCGCGGCGCCTGCCAGCGCAGCCACAACACCCCAAAGCGCCAAAGCACCCGCGGCAGAAAAGCTCGCGCTGCTTGAATCGGCCGCGACGCCCGCTACCCCCTGAGCGAGCGGCAGACCTCCAGGGGCCAGATGCGCCCCAGGGGTACGTGGGGCCCGCCATGCTGGCGGGCCGGAAGGATCGCGTGGCCCGTTTCGCCAGCACATGCGACCGACACGGGCATCCCGGAACGCCCCCCCCCGAGCAGATAGGCCCCAGCGGATGGGGGCGCGCCAGCACCAGACCGCGCGGCTGGGCTAAACTAGTGGGGTACGCGACTGGCGATAGGCGCGGGGCACTTGCCCCGCCGCTGACGTGGAAACCAGCGGGCAGTCATTGCCCGTGAACCACCGGGGAGCGTGCCGCAGCCGGCTGTGGCCGGTTCGTGTTCCGCCGTTCGCCTGGGCAGCCCTTGATTCCAAGGGACACAACGTTCATAGGACTGCCATGTACCACCGCAATATCCTCGTCGAACAGACCGACCCCGAGCTCTTTGCTGCCATCCAGGCCGAAAACCGCCGCCAGGAAGAGCACATCGAGCTGATCGCCAGCGAAAACTACGCTTCGCCCGCCGTGATGTGGGCCCAGGGCACACAACTCACCAACAAGTACGCCGAGGGCTACCCCGGCAAGCGCTACTACGGCGGCTGTGAATATGTGGACGTGGCCGAGCAACTGGCCATTGACCGCGTCAAGCAGTTGTTCGGTGCAGACGCCGCCAACGTGCAGGCGCACTGCGGTGCATCGGCCAATGAAGCGGTGTTTCTTGCCTTCCTGAAGCCCGGCGACACCATCATGGGCATGAGCCTGGCCGAAGGTGGCCACCTTACGCACGGCATGCCGCTGAACATGTCGGGCAAGTGGTTCAACGTGGTGTCCTACGGCCTGAACGAGAAGGAAGAGATCGATTACGACGCGATGGAGCGCAAGGCCCACGAGCACAAGCCCAAGCTGATCGTGGCTGGAGCCTCGGCCTACAGCCTGCGCATCGACTTCGCCCGCTTTGCCAAGGTGGCCAAGGACGTGGGAGCGATCTTCATGGTGGACATGGCCCACTACGCGGGCCTGATCGCCGCAGGCGTGTATCCCAACCCGGTGCCGCATGCCGACGTGGTCACCAGCACCACCCACAAGAGCCTGCGCGGCCCGCGCGGCGGCATCATCCTGATGAAGGCCGAGCACGAAAAGGCCATCAACAGCGCCATTTTCCCGGGTCTGCAGGGTGGTCCGCTCATGCACGTGATCGCGGCCAAGGCCGTGGCCTTCAAGGAAGCGCTGAGCCCCGAGTTCAAGCAGTACCAGCAGCAGGTGATCACCAACGCCCGCATCGTGGCCGAGACACTGACCGAGCGGGGCCTGCGCATCGTGAGCGGCCGCACCGAGAGCCACGTGATGCTGGTGGACCTGCGCTCCAAGGGCATCACTGGCAAGGAAGCCGAGGCCGTGCTGGGCGCCGCCCACATGACCATCAACAAGAACGCGATCCCCAACGACCCTGAAAAGCCGATGGTGACCAGCGGCGTGCGCGTGGGCACCCCCGCCATGACGACCCGCGGTTTCAAGGACGAAGAAGCCCGCGCCACGGCGCACCTGATCGCGGACGTGCTGGACAACCCGCGTGACGAGGCCCACCTGGCCGCAGTGCGTGCCAAGGTGCATGCGCTGACCTCGCGCTTCCCGGTCTATCGCTGAGCCTGGCGGCCCGGCCACCTGCGCGCAAGCGCGGGTGGTTACGGCCCCTGGCCCCCGCCAGACATCGCCCGATGAAATGCCCGTTCTGCGGACACCCCGAAACCCAGGTCGTTGAAACCCGCGTGGGCGACGACGGGGTGTTCATTCGCCGCCGCCGCCGCTGCGGTGGCTGCGACAAACGCTTTACTACCTATGAGCGGCCGGAGGTGAGTTTTCCGGCGGTGGTGAAGAAAGACGGCCGACGGATTGAATACGACCGTTCCAAGTTGCAAGGCTCATTCAACCTGGCCCTGCGCAAGCGGCCGGTGAGCACCGAGCAGGTCGACTCGGCCATCGAACGCATCGAGGAAAAGCTGCTCAACCTTGGCCAGCGCGAAGTGCTGTCCAGTCGCATCGGCGAACTGGTGATGCGCGAACTCAAGAAGCTCGACAAGGTGGCCTACGTGCGCTTTGCCAGCGTGTACCGCAGCTTCGAAGACATCGACGAGTTTCGCGCGCTCGTGGACGAAGTGCGCAAGTAGCGGGCGCAGCGCAGCACATCGACTGCGCATGGCCCGCGCCCACCCTCCGGCTCCGGCCTGAACCAGCGCTCGTGCAGGAGGCCATCGGCAGGCCGGCGCAAGTCACGGACGTTACACACCTTCTACCACCGACTTGCTATCGATTTAATAGCTGCTCGTGCTTGCTTAATAAGCACGAGCAGCTATTTTTACTCTTAACAGTTGCACCACACGAACCACGGCAAACCCAAGGGCAGTGCCGCACAATCAGCGCCGTGAAAACCCGCCATTTCCTGCAGCTGGTGCTGCTGTCTGCGCTGTGGGGCGCATCGTTTCTGTTCATCCGCGTGGCCAGCCCGGTGATGGGGCCCAATGTCATGGCCGCGCTGCGCATTGGCCTGGCCACGGTCACGCTGATGCTCATCATGCGGCTGGCGCGCGAGCGCTGGCCCTGGCAGCACTGGAAGGAGCTCGTGGGCCTGGGCGCGCTCACGGTGGCACTGCCCTTTCTGCTCTACGCCTGGGCTGCGCTGCGGCTGCCCGCAGGCTACAGCTCGCTGCTCAACACCATGGTGGTGCCGTTTGGTGTGCTGACGGCCGCCTGGATGAAAGAAGACACGCTGAGTGCGCGCAAGTGGCTGGGTTGCCTCTGCGGTTTTGTGGGCGTGGCGCTGATCGTGCAACTGGGCCCTGTGCAGCCCACACCCGCCCTGCTGCTGGCAGCGCTGGCCTGTGTGGCAGCGGCCGCCTGCTATGGGGTCTCGACGACCTGGATGAAACGCTCCACCCAGCGCATGTCGCCCCTGGCGGTAGCGGCGGGCATCCACGGCACGGCCTTGGTCATGCTGCTGCCAGGGGCGGCCTGGTCGCTGCCTGAGGCGCGCTTCACGCCCTCAGCGCTGGCAGCGGTGGCGGTGATGGGCGTCGTGACCTCGGGCCTGGCCTATTGGCTCAACCTGCGCGTGCTGACCCAGGTGTCGCCCGTGGCGGCCATGAGCTCGGCCTTCATGATTCCGCTGTTCGGCGTGGCCTGGGGCCACCTGTTCCTGAACGAGCCCCTGGGCCCCGGCATGTTCTGGGGTGGTGCGCTGGTGCTGCTGGCCACGGGGCTGGTGACGGGCTTCAACCCGCTGAACCTGCTGGCGAGCCTGCGCGGAGAGCGGGCGAGCCCGCCCTGAGACTGGCGCGAGGCAGCACAGCCGCCGCGTGCAACGCTTCAGGCGCTGGCAGGAATCGGCCCCACGGGCACGCGCACGTCAGCGCACTGCGCACGGTGGCGCAGCGCGTGGTCCATCACCACCAGCGCGAGCAGCGCTTCGGCAATGGGCGCAGCGCGAATGCCCACGCAGGGGTCGTGGCGGCCCTTGGTGATCACTTCCTGGCTCTGGCCGTGCACGTCGATGGATTCGCGCGGGCTGATGATCGAGCTGGTGGGCTTGATCGCGATCGACACCTCGATGTCCTGCCCCGTGCTGATGCCCCCCAGGATGCCGCCCGCGTTGTTGCTGCGAAAACCCTCGGGCGACATGGAATCGCCATGCACCGTGCCGCGTTGCGCCACGCTGGCGAACCCGGCGCCAATCTCCACGCCCTTGACGGCGTTCAGGCCCATCATGGCGTAGGCGATGTCGGCATCGAGCTTGTCATACAGCGGCTCGCCCAGACCCACAGGCACGCCCGTGGCCTGTACGCGGATGCGAGCGCCACACGAGTCACCGGCCTTGCGCAGGCGGTCCATGTAGTCCTCGAACGCCGCCACATCGGCGCAGGGCGCAAAAAACGGGTTGTGCGGCACATGTTCCCAGCTCTCGAAAGGCATGGGCAACTCGCCCAGCTGGGTCATGCAGGCGCGGAACTCGGCCCCGAACTGCTCGCGCAGCCACTTTTTGGCCACAGCGCCAGCCGCGACCGTGGGGGCGGTCATGCGCGCCGACGAGCGGCCACCGCCGCGCGGATCGCGAATGCCGTACTTGTGCCAGTAGGTGTAGTCGGCATGGCCCGGCCGGAAGCTCTGGGCAATGGCCGAGTAATCCTTGCTGCGCTGATCGGTGTTGCGGATCAGCAGCGCGATCGGGGTGCCAGTGGTCTTGCCTTCGTACACGCCCGACAGGATCTCGACCGCATCGGGCTCGTTGCGCTGGGTCACGTGGCGACTGGTGCCGGGTCTGCGGCGGTCCAGGTCGCCCTGGATGTCGGCCTCGGTCAGCGCCATGCCGGGTGGGCAACCATCGATGACGCAACCGATTGCAGGGCCGTGGGATTCACCAAAGTTGGTGACGGTAAACAGGGTGCCGATGGTGTTGCCGCTCATGCGCCGGATTATCCCAGAGCGCCGCCGGCCCGCGCCCAAGCGCCTGCGCCGGTTGGCCATGGCGCAAAATGCCAAATGCTGCTTGGCAGTCCCCAGTGCGGTTGCTAGCATGGGTCAAGCGATCAAGCCCCTAGCGCCCCACGAGCCCATGCCCACGTCCCTGCCGCAGCCCCTGCACGCCACCTCTCGCGAGGTGCCACGGGGCACAGCCTTGCTGCCGCGGCTGGCCGACGGACCACTGCGCCGGGCGCTGGATGCGTCCGACGACGCCATCGTCATGAGCAACCGCCACCGCCGGGTGGTGTATGTCAACCAGGGCTTCACGCGGCTGTTCGGCTACGAACCCGCCGATGTGATGGGCCAGTACCTGAGCGATGTGCTGCTGGGCGAACACTCTGACCGGGGGTTTCTCGAGGACATTCGCGACTGCATCGAGCATGAGGGACGCTACCACGGTGAAGCCCTGATGTACCGGCGCGACGGCCAGCCGCGCTGGGTGTCGCTGGTCATCAATACCGCCGACGAAGCCTCGGGTGGCCCGGGGGGCAGCATCACGGTGCTGACCGACATCACCCTGACCAAGATGCACGAGGTGCTGCAAAAGCGCGTGCTCGAAGGCATGGTCAAGGAGCTGGCGCTGCCCGATCTCATGGCTCTCGTTTGCCGCGAAGTCGAGCGCATTGCCCCCGAGGTGACGGCCTCCATCCTGGCGGTGGACTCCAACGGTCGCCTGCGCCCTCTGGCCGCACCCGGACTGCCGCCTGAAATCAGTGCGGCCCTTGAGGGCCTGCCCATCGGCCCGGCAGTGGGCTCCTGTGGCACCGCGGCCTACCGCGCAGAGCCGGTGGTGGTGCACGACATCCAGACCGATCCGCTCTGGCAGGACTACCGTGAACTCTTCGCACCGACGGGTTTTCGCGGCTGCTGGTCCAGTCCGATCGTGGACCACCAGGGCCGGGTCGTGGGCACTTTTGCGTTCTACTTCCGCGAGCCACGCGCACCGGACGCACTGCACCACCGCCTGGTGGGGGCCTGCCTGCATTTGTGCGCTCTGGCCATCGAACGCGACGCAGCTCGCCAGCGGATCCACCAGCTGGCCTTCTACGACGGGTTGACCGGCCTGCCCAACCGGGCCTTGTTTCGTGCCTCTGCGGAGCGTACGCTCGCGCTGCTGGCGCGTGCGCAGCACCCAGGCGCTGTGCTGTTTGTCAACCTCGACCGCTTCAAGCAGATCAACGACGCCCAAGGTCATGCGGCGGGTGATCTGCTGCTGTGCACCGTGGCCCAGCGGCTGTCGGCGGGGTTGCGCCCGCACGACCTGATTGGCCGTCTGTCGGGTGACGAGTTCGTGATGATGCTCTCAGGGGTCGATTCTGTGCAGGCAGTGCAGATCGCTCAGAGCCAGCTCAAAGCCGTGGCGGAGCCCCTGCAGGTCCACGGACAGCTGTACCGACCCAGTGCGAGCATCGGCATTGCACTGTACCCGGACGACGGTAGCGATGTGGATGCGCTCTTGCGCCACGCAGGGCAGGCCATGTCCCAGGCCAAGGCCGATGCGCAGCACAGCCTGCAGCTTTTCAGTGCCGAGATGAACCAGCGCGCACTCGACCGTGTGGCGCTGGAACGATCCCTGCGCGATGCCTTGGCGCGCAAGGCCCTGACCCTGCAGTACCAGCCACAGGTATTGAGTACCGGCGCGCACGTGCTGCACAGCGTCGAAGCCCTGGCGCGCTGGCACCACCCTGAGCGGGGTCCCGTGCCCCCATCAGAGTTCATTCCGCTGGCAGAAGAGGTAGGGCTGATCCACGAGCTCACGCTGTGGCTGCTCGACACCGCCTGTGCGCAGTTGGCCTCTTGGCGGCGGGCGGGATGTGCCGTGCCTTCGGTGTCGGTCAACCTGTCGGGCCGCAGCTTCCACCGGCCCGAGCTGGCCGACCAGATCAGTGCGGCCTTGGCGCAGCATGGGCTGCAACCAGGCGATGTGGTACTGGAGATCACCGAAAGCGTGATGATGGACGCACGCCCCGTGACGCTCGCCAACATCGAGCTTCTGCACCAGCGGGGCTTTCGCCTCTCGCTCGACGACTTCGGCACCGGCTATTCGAGCCTGAGCTACCTGCACCGGCTGCCCATTTCAGAGCTCAAGCTGGACAAGGCCTTCGTGCAGGACCTCGAAGGCAGCGACGCAGCCCGAGCACTCACCGTCTCGGTGCTCAGCATCGCGCACAGCCTGGGCATGGTGGTAGTCGCCGAAGGCGTGGAAACGCGCCAGCAGCACGAGTGGCTTCGCACCCACGGATGCCCCGTGATGCAGGGCTATCTGTTTGCGCGGCCACTCGATCCTGCGGCGCTGCCGGGCTGGCTCGCCCGCCCGGGTGCATCGGGCTAGGGGCTGGTCACTCTGTTGTGCCGCTGCGAACAGGCCCTGGTTCCACCTGCGTGCGGTCCTGCACGCGCCGCTGGCGGCAGATCACAGGCTCATGGTGCCATCTCGGTGCGGTTCCGCCCGGCCTGCTTGGCCCGGTACAAGGCTTTGTCGGCCTCGGCATACAGCACGTCAGGCGTCTGCTCCACGGTCGGTTGCGCAACCCATACCAGTCCGCACGACAGGGTGACGCAGCCGCGCGGGCTGGCCGGATGCTCCAACGCCATGGCCTCCACGGCATCGCGCAAGGCTTCGATCTGCCGCAGCGCCCGCTCACGGCCTTCGTCCACCATCAGCACCGCGAACTCCTCGCCACCCAGTCGAAAAAGATACTCTGTGGAACGTTGTACGCGAGCCGCCAGTGCTTGCGCCACCGCCACGAGGGCCTGATCGCCCTGCTGATGCCCCAGGGCATCGTTGTAGGGCTTGAAGTGGTCGATGTCCATCACGCACAGCGCCAGAGGCAGGCCCTGGCGCAGGCAGCGGTTGTATTCGCGGCGCAGGGTCGCATCGAACGAGCGGCGGTTGTACACGCCGGTCAGAGCATCGGTGATGGCGACTTGCTGCAACTGGGCGTTGGCCGACTCCAGGGCCTGGGTGCGCTCGCGTACCTTGGCCTCCAGGTCGGCAGCCAACGCGCGTTGCACTTGCAGGGCCTGCTGCTCGGCTTGCAGTTTCTCGGCCTTGAGCCGGTTCAGCGCATCGGCCATCGCCAGCGCCAGCAGGGTGAACTCCAGCGCCGAGCCGATGTTGAGGCTGTACTCCACCAGCGGCGAAGCCTCGATCCAGCCCACAATCTTGGCCAGCGTCAGCCCTGCCCCCACGGCCAGTGGTGCCCAGGCCACCAGGTAGAACAGTGCAGGCCGATAGCCCTGTCGTGCAATCACGAACGCAGCGGCCAGCAGCAGTGGCAGCAGCAATGCCAGCAATGGCATGACCGTGAGGAACAGCGCCGCGTACCAATCCAGCCAGGCCAAAGGCAGGTGCAGCACCGCCAGCACCGCCAGCCAGCGCAACATCCGGTGCACCCGCGGCACGCGCGTGGCGGTCTGCAGGTAGTGCATGGAAAACAACGTGAGCGTCAATGCGATCAACGGCACCGTGGTCGAGATCAGCGTGTGGCCGAGGTGGGGGTTCTCGGGCCACAGGTGCTGAAGCCCGAAACCCGTGAAGCACAGGTTCCAGACGGTGTAGGACGCCAGGTACAGCACATACAGCACAAACACCCGGTCGCGCGTCAGCACGCTGAGCAGCAGGTTGTAAAGCAGCAGCGCCACAACGGCTCCGTAGTAGGCTCCGAAGGCGACGTTTTCGATCTGGCTGTGGTGCAAAAACCCGGCGGGTGTGCGCAAACGCAAGGGCAGCGCCTCGAACAGTCCGTCATGGGTGTCAAGGCGCAGCAGCACCTCCACCGTCTCTCCGGCCGCGAGCGCGATCGGGAACACCGGGTAGCGATAGGGCAAGGGCCGTCGGTCAAAGGGGCGGCGGTCCCCCGTCTCCACCGTTTGCACGATGCGGCCCTGACGTACAAGGTGGTAGTCCACCATGTCCTGCAAGGCTGATCCTGCCTCCAGCAACCGGGTCACGGAGGTGGGCCCGTCGTTGTGCAGCCGCAGGCGCAGCCAGTACACAGAATCCGAAAAACTGAAATTGACCACGCCGTCAGCGGCACGCCAAGGCAGATGCGCCTGGGTCAGCGCCTCATCGGGCGTGAGGCGCTTGTCGCGGTCTTCCAGCACCAGCGCGTACGTATCGAGCGAGGCCGGCTCAGCCAACCCCGACAGCGACACCGCCACCGGCTGCGCCCAGCCCAACACACAGAACAGCAGGCCCGCCAGCCAAAGCAGCCATGCGCGCAGGGCGAAGGCCGGAATGCGCATGAGCCTGCGCGGCCGTCAGGCCTTGGGAGCCTCTTCGGCAGGCCAGTCGCGGATGTAGGCCTTGAGCATGCGGTTCTCGAAGTTCTGGCTGTCCACCACGGCCTTGGCCACGTCGTAGAAGCTGATCACGCCCATGAGCATGCGCTTGTCCATCACGGGCATGTAGCGGGCATGGCGGTCCAGCATCATGCGGCGGACCTCGTCCATGTCGGTCTCGAGCGTGCAGGTCAGCGGTGCGTCGTCCATGGCCGTGCGCACGAGCATGGTGCCCACGGTGCCGCCGTTGCGCACCACCGCCTGGATCACCTCGCGGAAGGTGAGCATGCCGACCAGGTCGCCGTGCTCCATGACCACCAGCGACCCGATGTCCTTCTCGGCCATCACGGCCGCCGCGTGGGCCAGAGGCTCGTCGGGCGTCGCGGTGTAGAGGGTGTTGCCCTTGACGCGAAGGATGTCGCTGACTTTCATGGGGGTCTCCGGGAGGAACGCGCAGTCGTAAGGTCGCAGCGAATATAGCCCACAATCGCCGCTGCCAAGACAACCAAGGAGACACACGGATGCCCGGTTATTCCGACCCTGGCTTTGACACGCTCGCCCTGCATGCGGGCGCCACGCCCGATCCCGCGACGGGCGCGCGTGCGGTGCCCATCCACCTGACCACCTCGTTCGTGTTCGAGTCGAGCGACCATGCAGCCTCGCTGTTCAACCTGGAGCGTCCGGGTCATGTGTACAGCCGCATCAGCAACCCGACCAACGCGGTGCTCGAGCAGCGCGTGGCCGCACTGGAAGGCGGCGTGGGCGCGATTGCCGTGTCCAGCGGCCAGGCCGCGCTGCACCTGGCGATTGCCACGCTCATGGGCGCAGGCAGCCATATCGTGGCCAGCACGGCGCTGTATGGCGGATCGCAGAACCTGCTGCACTACACGCTGCGCCGCTTCGGCATCGACACCACCTTTGTGCGCCCGGGCGACATCGACGGCTGGCGCGCGGCCGTGCGGCCCAACACGCGCCTGTTCTTTGGCGAGACGGTGGGCAACCCCGGCCTTGACGTGCTCGACATCCCGACCGTGAGCGCCATCGCGCACGAGGCCGGTGTGCCGCTGCTGGTGGATTCGACCCTGACCTCGCCCTGGCTGATCCGTCCGTTCGAGCACGGCGCCGACCTGGTGTACCACTCGGCCACCAAGTTCCTGTCGGGCCACGGTACGGTGATCGGCGGGGTGGTGGTGGACGGCGGCAGCTTCGACTGGGACGCCTCGGGGCGCTTTCCCGAACTCAGCCGCGCCTACGACGGCTTTCACCAGATGGTGTTCAGCGAGGAATCGACGGTGGGCGCCTTTTTGCTGCGCGCACGGCGCGAGGGCCTGCGCGACTTTGGCGCCTGCATGAGCCCGCACACAGCCTGGCTGATCCTGCAAGGCATCGAAACCCTGCCGCTGCGCATGGAGCGCCACATGCGCAACACCGAGAAGGTGGTGGAGTTCCTCGCCAGCCACCCGATGGTCGAACGCGTGGGCCACCCGCTGCTGCCCACCCACCCGAGCCACGCGCTGGCCCAAAAACTGCTGCCGCGCGGCGCGGGCGCGGTGTTCAGCTTCGACTTGCGCGGCAACCGCGCCCAGGGCCGCAAGTTCATCGAAACGCTCAAGGTCTTCAGCCATCTGGCCAACGTGGGCGACTGTCGCAGCCTGGTCATCCACCCGGCCAGCACCACCCACTTCCGCATGGCCGACGAGGCGCTGGCAGGCGCCGGCATCACGCAGGGCACGATCCGCCTGTCCATCGGCCTCGAAGACCCGGACGACCTGATCGACGACCTGAAACGCGCCCTGAAGGCCGCAGAAAAACACAGCGAAGGGGGGGCCGCCTGATGCATGTTTCCGTCCACGGCCACGACCTGTACTGCTACACCGGGGGCAAGGCCTTCAACCCGGCCCAGCCCACGGTGGTCATGGTGCATGGCGTGCTCAACGACCACAGCGTCTGGGGCCTGCAAAGCCGTTACCTGGCCCACCACGGCTGGAACGTGCTGGCCATCGACCTGCCCGGCCACTGCCGCAGTGCGGGCCCCGCGCCCGCGAGCGTGGAAGACGCCGCCACCACCGTGATCGGCCTGTTGGATGCGCTGGGCATTGCGCGCGCCGCTTTGGTGGGGCACAGCTGGGGCTCGCTGATCGTGCTCGAAGCGGCCTCGCGCCTGGGCGAGCGCGCCAGCCACCTGGTGCTGGTGGGCACAGCCTATCCCATGAAGGTATCGCCTGCCCTCATCGAAGCCTCGCAGACCGCGCCCGAGAAAGCGCTGCGCATGGTCAACGTGTTTTCACGCAGCTCACTCGCATCGCCGTCGGGCGCGGGCTACTGGGTGTTTGGCACAGGCATGGCGCTGGGCCGCCGCGTGCTGCGCAGCAACCCCACGGGCGATGTGTTCCACCGCGGCTTTGTCGCCTGCGACCGCTATGCGCGCGGCGAGGAAGCCATGGCCCAGGTGCGCTGCCCGGTGCTGTTTGCGCTGGGCGCGCACGACCAGATGACCCCGCCCAAGGCTGCGCAAGGCCTGGTGCAGGCCGCACGGCAGGCCGGTGTGCCCGTGCAGGTGGCCATGCTGCCCGTGGGCCACCACCAGATGACCGAGGCGCCCGAAGACACGCTGTTCGCGATCCGCGACTTTCTGGCACGGCCCGTGGCTTGAACGGGCGTGGCGGCCCGCGCCCTGCCCGCCCCCCCGCGGGCCGGGCGCTGGGCGGCAAGATCACCGCGCGACAGCCGCTGCGGGCTGCCCCGCTGGTCAACGCGTCGCCGCTGGCGTACAAAACGCGCAGAGGGCCGCGCCGAGCGCCCCACCTGCAGGAGACACGCCATGGATTCAGCCCACCCCACGCCCCCCGGCCCCACCGGTACGCCCTCCACCGACGAGGCCGTGGACCCGCGCCAGTTCCGGCGCTTTGCCGACTTCTACCCCTTCTACCTGCGCGAGCACAGCAACCGCACCTGCCGCCGCCTGCACTTCGTGGGCTCCACGCTGGCGCTGCTGTGCCTGGCCGCGCTGGTCGCCACCGGCCAGCCCGGGTTCCTGCTGCTCGGGCTGGTGTGTGGCTACGGCTTTGCGTGGGTGGGGCACTTCGGGTTCGAGAAGAACAAGCCCGCCTCTTTCAAGCGCCCGCTCTACAGCTTCATGGGCGACTGGGTGATGTACAAGGACCTCTGGACGGGCAAGATCTCTTTCTGAGACTTCAAGCCAAACAGGCTGCTCGTGCTTATTAATCAAGCACGAGCAGCTATTATTTTGATAGCAAATCAGCCAGCCGCCAGTCGGCCACGGCGGCGCGCTGCCACAGCGGCTCGAGCGTGCCGCTGCGCTGCAGCAGCAGGCGCGCCAGCAGCGGCTCTGCGGGGGTGGTGGCGGGGTCGGCCAGCAGCACCAGTCGCAGCGGCGCGGCGTCGCTGCCGCTGGCCGCTGGGTCGTGCACCGCGCCGACCCAGCCCAGGCCCAGCAGCGCTTCCGTCACCGGGGCGAGTTGCAGCGCATCCACCCGCAGGCGCTGGGCCAGCTCCCCCGGCAGCAGCCCGTGGGGCGGTGTGCTGCGGGCCTGCTGCAGTGCGGCCAGGGTCTCCAGCGCCAGCTCGAAATGCCAGCTGGGCCCCGTGCCCACGCGCGCCACGCCCGCCAGCAGGCTGGGCAGGTAGGCCGTGACCACGGCCCCGAGCAGCACGATCACCCAGGCCACATAGATCCAGACCAGCAGGATGGGCAGCGTGGCGAATGCGCCGTACACCATCGAATACGTGGGCACGGTGGCCAGGTACACGGCGAGCAGTTTTTTGGCCAGCTCCATGCACAAGGCCACGAACAGCCCCCCGGTCCAGGCGTGTCGCCATCGCACCGGCGTGTTGGGCACGTAGTGGTACAGAGCCGCCATACCGGCTGCGAGCACCACAAATTCGATGGAATCGAACAGCAGGCGCAGGCCCTCGGGCAGTGCGTTGACCAGCCCGCTTGAGGCCGACATCACGTACGACGTTAGCGCCAGGCTGGCGCCCAGCAACACCGGCCCCAGCGTGATGGCCGCCCAGTAAATCAGCACCCGCTGGCCCAGCGGCCGCAGGCGGCGTACCCGCCAGATGTTGTTGAGCGTGCGGTCGATGGTCAGGATCAACGCGAGCGCGGTGATCACGAGCAGGCTGAAGCCCGCCGTGCCCAGCTTGCGCGCCTTGGCCGCAAACTGCGTGAGGTAGCCCAGCACCTGCCGCGCAATGGCGTCGGGCACCAGGCTTTCGACCAGCCAGCGCTGCGTCACGTCCTGCACCTTGGCAAACAGCGGGAAAGCCGTGAACAAGGCCAGCGCCACCGTGACGAAGGGCACCAGCGCCAGCACCGTGGTGAAGGTCAGGCTGCTGGCCGTCAGGCCGAGCCGGTCCTCCCGGAAACGCTCGCGCAGCGTATGGCCGGTGGTGCGCCACGGAAAGCGCGACAGCCCGGCCCACAGAGCCTCCACGCGCAGTGCGGCTTCCCGCAGCAGGGCTCGGGGCGTCAGCGCCATGGCCGATATGATCCACGGCGTGGCGCGCCCGCGCCGCCGCCACCTGGCGTGAAACCGACCCCACCCTCCATACGCGCAGCCCCTGTGTTGAAACAGCGCGCATTGTGGGCCATCTGGCCCCGCGCGCTGGCGTCACCCTCTTTGCCCGACCATGAACGTGCCCACCTTGTCCCCTACCGACCCCGGCGTACAGGCCACCCGCTGGCTGGCCACCGGCAGCCTCATCGGGCTGATCGTGCTGTGCCTGGCGTGGGAACTGGTGCTCGCACCGCTGCGGCCCGGCGGCTCATGGCTGGCCCTCAAAGCCCTGCCGCTGTGCATCCCGCTGGCCGGCATCCTCAAGAACCGCATGTACACCTACCGCTGGGTCAGCCTGGTGGTGTGGCTGTACTTTGCAGAAGGCGTCGTGCGCGCGGTCAGCGACCGCGCGCCCAGTTCGTGGCTGGCCATGGTCGAGGTCGTGCTCTGCCTGCTGCTGTTCACCGCCTGCGGCATGCACGTGCGGCTGCGCCAGCGCAACGCTCGCCTGCAGGCGGCCCAGGCCGCGGCGGCGGACGCCCCCCGAAGCTGACCCTCCCTTGCCCTCTGTACCCGACCCCTCCATGACCGATTTGCTCGACACCCTGCGCCAGACGGTGGGCGCTGCGCATGTGCTGACCGAAGGCGACCTGACCGCCTGGGAACAAGACTGGCGCCGCCGCGTGCGCGGCAAGGCCCTGGCTGTGGTGCGCCCGGGCAGCACCGCCGAAGTGGCCGCCGTGGTGCGCGCCTGCGCGGCCACGCGCACCGCCATCGTGCCGCAGGGTGGCAACACCGGCTTGGCCGTCGGCTCCACCCCTGACGCCTCGGGCACGCAGGTGGTGCTGAGCCTCACCCGCCTGCAGGCCGTGCGCCAGATCGACTCCGACAACCTCACCATGACCGTGGAGGCCGGCTGCATCCTGCAGAACGTACAGGCCGCGGCGCGTGAGGCGGGGCTGCTGTTTCCGCTGTCGCTTGCGGCCGAGGGCAGTTGCACGATTGGCGGCAACCTGGGCACCAACGCGGGCGGCACGCAGGTGCTGCGCTACGGCAATGCGCGCGACCTGTGCCTGGGCCTGGAAGTGGTCACCGCCCAGGGCGAGGTGTGGGACGGGCTCAAGGGCCTGCGCAAAGACAACACCGGCTACGACCTGCGGCATCTGCTGATCGGCAGCGAAGGCACGCTGGGCATCATCACCGCGGCCACGCTCAAGCTGTTTCCGCTGCCCGCGGCGCGGCTCACGGCCTGGGCGGCCGTGCCGTCGATGGAACAGGCCGTGGCGCTGCTTGGCCTTGCGCACCGCTATCTGGGCGCCGGGCTCACGGGCTTCGAAGTGATGGGGCAGTTTGCGCTGGAGTTGGTAGGCAAACACATGCCGCAGCTGCGCGTGCCGTTTCTGGGCCTGGCCGATGCGCCCTGGTGCGTGCTGCTGGAAAACTCCGACAACGAATCCGAAGCCCATGCACGCGAACGCTTCGAAGCCCTGCTCGAAGCGGCCCTGGAGGCTGGCTGCGTGGCCGATGCCGTGGTGGCCGAAAGCATCGCCCAGGCGCAGCAGTTGTGGCATGTGCGCGAGAGCATTCCACTCGCGCAGGCCGAAGAGGGCCTGAACATCAAACACGACATCTCGGTGCCGATCTCGCGCATCCCGGCCTTTGTGGCCCATACCGATGCGCTGCTGCAGCGCGAGATTCCGGGCGTGCGCCTGGTCAATTTCGGCCATCTGGGCGACGGGAACCTGCACTACAACGTGCAAGCACCCGCCGAGGGCGACCCCAAGGCCTTTCTGCGCGACCATGAAGCCCAGGTCAACCACCTTGTGTACGAAGCCGTGGCAGCGTTTGGTGGCTCGTTCTCGGCCGAGCATGGGGTCGGCGAACTCAAAGCCGACAAGCTTGCGCTGTACCAGTCGCCGGCCGCGCTGGGCATGATGCGCGCCGTCAAGCAGGCGCTGGACCCACTGGGCATTCTCAACCCCGGGCGGGTACTGCGCGGCTGATCTGGCCCGCGGCGCGCGCCCCAAGGCACGGTGCGCCCCCGGGCACGCAGCGCCCAGCCAGCATAGAATGGGGCGCCGGCCGCCTTGGCCGTGCCCCTGCCGCCCTCGGGCGGCTTTTTTCGCGCCGATTGCTGTCTGCCATGACCCTCGCACCTTCCCCCGCTGCCAGCCGCCCTGCGCGCTCGCAATACGAAGACTTCATGCGCCTGGTGTTCGAGCAGGGTGTGGACAAGCCCGACCGCACTGGCACCGGCACGCGCAGCGTGTTCGGCCACCAGATGCGCTTTGACCTGCGCGAAGGCTTTCCGCTGGTCACCACCAAGAAGGTGCACCTCAAGAGCATCATTCTGGAGTTGCTGTGGTTCCTGCGCGGCGACAGCAACGTGCGCTGGCTGCAGGAGCGCGGCTGCACCATCTGGGACGAATGGGCGCGTGAAGACGGCGACCTGGGACCGGTGTACGGCGTGCAGTGGCGTAGCTGGCCCACGCCCGATGGCGGGCACATCGACCAGATCAGCGAGGTGCTGCACACGCTGCGCACCAACCCCGACTCACGCCGCATCATCGTGAGCGCCTGGAACGTGGCAGAGCTGCACAAGATGGCGCTCATGCCGTGCCACGCGTTTTTTCAGTTCTATGTGGCACCGCCGCAGGCCCCGGGCACCCGCGGCACGCTGTCGTGCCAGCTGTATCAGCGCAGCGCGGACATCTTTCTGGGCGTGCCGTTCAACATTGCCAGCTATGCGCTGCTCACGCACATGGTGGCGCAGCAGTGCGACCTGGACGTGGGCGACTTCATCTGGACTGGCGGCGACTGCCACATCTACAGCAACCACCACGAGCAGGTCCGCACCCAGCTCGCGCGCACGCCCTACCCCTATCCCACGCTGCACATCCAGCGCCGCCCCGACAGCCTGTTCGACTACACGCTCGAAGACTTCGTGGTGCAGGACTACCAGTGCCATCCAGCCATCAAGGCACCGGTGGCGGTCTGAGCACGAGCCTGCGCATTCATGGCCGGGGGCTTGCCCGGCCGCCCTTTCCACTCCACTGACTGCACCCGATGTCTTCTGGCGGTTTTCACGTCCACGGCCCCCACGACCATGCCCTTGAGCACGCCGCACACAGCGGCCACGGGCCTGCGGCACATGCCGACACCGAAGAGGGTGCGCACAGCACAGCCACCAACAAGATCGCGATGTTCACCGCCGTCGTGGCCACCGTCGGCGCCATCTTTGCCTACCAGGGTGGCGCCACACAGGCCAACGCCGGGCTGTACAAAAACAACGCGGCCATCAAGAAAACCGAAGCCTCCAACCAGTGGAACTACTACCAGTCCAAGAGCACGAAGCAGTCCCTGGCCGAGATGGCACGCGACCTTTCGCCCAGCGATGCGGACAAAGCACGCCAGCAAGCCAAGGTGGACCGCTACGACAGGGAAAAGAGCGAGATCAAGGCCGAGGCCGAGAAGCTGGAGGCCGACGCCAAGCGCTGGGATGAGCAATCCGACGCCCAGATGCACGAGCACCACCGCTGGGCACAAGCCACCACTGCCCTGCAGGTGGCCATTGCGCTGGCGGCCATCGCGCTGCTGACACGCAAGAAGTGGCTCGAGTTCGGCATGTACGGCGTTGCGGCCGTCGGCCTGGGCGTGGGCCTGCTGGCTTTCCTGCACATCTGAACCGCCATGGCACTGCACCTGATCTATGCCCGCGCCGCCAATGGCGTGATCGGCCGCAACAACCAGCTGCCCTGGCACCTGCCCGAAGACATGGCGCACTTCAAAGCGCTGACGCAGGGCTGCCCGGTGGTCATGGGGCGCAAGACCTGGGACTCACTGCCACCCCGCTTTCGGCCGCTGCCCGGGCGCACCAACATCGTGGTGACCCGACAGACCGATTGGCAGGCCGACGGCGCACGGAGCGCCGGCAGCCTGGCGCAGGCACTGCAGCTCGCGGCCGACGCCCCGGTGGTCTGGGTGATCGGTGGCGCGCAGATTTACGCGGAAGCCTTGCCGGCGGCCGCGGTGCTGGAGGTCACGGAAATCGCGGCCGACTTTGAAGGCGACGCGTTTGCCCCCGCCCTCGGGCCCGAGTGGCGCGAGGCCGCACGCTCCGAGCACACCAGCGCGACGGGCCTGCCCTTCAGCTTCGTGCGCTACGAGCGCCGCGGCGCGCCTTAAGCATGCAGGCCGTTCAGGCCTTGGCTTTGTAGTCGGGCATCTTGTGCCCCAGGCGGGCGCCCATTTCGGCCCCCAGGGCCTGGAGCGCATTGAGCGGGCGGATCATCACCTCGAACTCGACGATCCGGCCTTCCGCATCGAAGCGGACCATGTCGATGCCCTTGAGCTGCTTGTCGCCCACGCGCGCACTGAACTCCAGCACCACCTCCAGGCCATCGTCGCTTGCAAACTGCCGGTGGTACTCGAAGTCCTCGAAGATGGTCACCACCGTCTGCAGCGCCAAGACCAGCGCCGCAGCGGGGCGGTACGGGTGCACCGCCATGGGCGAACGGAAGGTGGCCTCGGGATGCACGATGCGCGCAATGTCGCTCAGGTCTTTGCGCGCGACCATGTCGTGCCAGTGCGCCAGGCTCTGGGCCACAGCGGCGGGAACAGTCGAGGGCAGCGTCATGGGATTCCTTGGGTTCTGCGTTGGCGTGGGGGACATCAGGCTGTGGTCTGCAGCGCAGCATCGATCTTCTGCAGCAATTCGGCCGTGATCAGCCCCTGCGAGAACTGCGCCACGGTGGTCAGGGGCATGCCCTTGGCCATGGCGAGTTGCGGGTGGGCCGAGAAGCCCGGCAGGTAGCGCTCGAGGATCGCCTTGGCCGCCTCGTCGGCCAGAAGTTCCTTGACCGTCGAGGCGGTGGACAGCGCCGGCTTGGCCACCGCTGCGGCCGCAGCCTGTGCTGCCGCGGGCTGGAACGGCGCGGCCACTTCAATGCGCGCGGCCAGCTCCGTGCCTTGCTTGATGGCGCGCTTGGCGTCCAGTTCGGCCGCCACATCCGCCCCGCCGATCAAGTGCACACGCACACCGGCGGCCAACAGCGCGGGCAGCAGCTCACGCTGCGGCTCCTGGCCGGCGCAGATCACCACATGGTCCACGGCCAGGGTCTGCGGCTGGCCATCCACCGTGACGTGCAGGCCCGCATCGTCCACACGCTGGTACTGCACCCCCGATGTCATGCCCACGGCGCGGGCCTTGAGCGAAGCGCGGTGGATCCAGCCAGTCGTTTTGCCCAGACCATCGCCCACCTTGCTGGTCTTGCGCTGCAGCAGGTGCACGCGCCGCGCCGGCGCCGGCACCTGGGGCTCCTTCAGCCCCCCGGCGCGGGCGTACGCAGTATCCACCCCCCATTCGGCATAGAAGGCCTCGCGGTCCACTTGGGCGGCATCCGTCACGGTGTGGCCATGGTGCACCAGGTATTCGCTAACATCAAAGCCGATGCCGCCCGCCCCCACCACCGCCACGCTCGCGCCTACCGGTTTTTCGTCGCGCAACACATCCAGATAGCCCAGCACCTTGGGGTGGTCGATACCGTCGATCGCCGGAGTGCGCGGCACCACGCCAGTGGCCAGCACGACGTCGTCGAAGCCCCCCGCCTGCAGATCGGCGGCCGACACGCGGGTGTTCAGGCGCAGGTTCACGCCACGCAGCGCAATCTGGCGACCGAAGTAGCGCAGCGTCTCGTGGAACTCCTCTTTGCCCGGCACCTTCTTGGCGATATTGAACTGCCCACCGATCTCGGACGCGGCATCGAACAAGGTGACCTGGTGCCCGCGCTCTGCCGCCGTGGTGGCAAACGCCAGCCCTGCAGGCCCCGCACCCACCACGGCAATGCGACGGGGAGCGCTTGTCGGCTCGATGCGCAGTTCGGTCTCGTGGCAGGCCCGCGGGTTGACCAGGCAGGAGGTGATCTTGCCGCCGAAGGTGTGGTCCAGGCAGGCCTGGTTGCAGCCGATGCAGGTGTTGATCTCATCGGCCCGGCCTTCACGCGCCTTTTTCACGAACTGCGAATCCGCGAGGAACGGACGCGCCATGGACACCATGTCACAGGCGCCGTCGGCCAGCAGTTGTTCGGCCAGCTCCGGCGTATTGATACGGTTGGTGGCCACCAACGGCAGCCCCACATGGCCCTTGAGTCGCTGAGTGACCCATGCAAACGCGCCGCGCGGTACCGAGGTGGCGATGGTCGGCACCCGGGCTTCGTGCCAGCCGATGCCGGTGTTGAGGATGGTCGCGCCCGCCGCCTCGATGGCCTGGGCGAGTTGGATCACCTCCTCCAGCGTGGAGCCGCCCTCGACCAGATCAAGCATCGACAGGCGGTAGATGATGATGAAGTTGCGACCGACGCGCTCGCGCACACGCCGCACGATCTCGACCGGGAAGCGGATCCGGTTGGCATAGCTGCCGCCCCACTCGTCGTCGCGGTGGTTGGTACGCGCGGCAATGAATTCGTTGATCAGGTAGCCCTCGCTGCCCATGATCTCCACCCCGTCGTAGCCCGCATGCTGCGCCAGCGCCGCACAGCGCACGAAGTCGGCAATCGTCTGCTCCACCTCGTCCGACGTCAGCGCGTGGGGCTTGTGTACATTGATGGGCGCCTGCAGCGCGCTGGGGGCCACCAGCTGCGGGTGGTAGGCATAGCGGCCAAAGTGCAGGATCTGCATCGCGATCTTGCCGCCTTCGGCATGCACGGCCTGCGTGACCACCCGATGGTGGTCGGCCTCCTCCTCCGTGGTCAGCATGGCGCCGCCGGGCATGGGGCGCGCACGCTCGTTGGGAGCGATGCCGCCGGTCACGATCAGGCCCACCTCGCCCCGCGCACGCTCCGCGTAGAAGGCGGCCATGCGCTGGAAGCCGTTGGGCACCTCCTCCAGGCCCACATGCATGGAGCCCATGAGCACCCGGTTGCGCAAGGTGGTGAAGCCCAGATCCAGCGGGCGGTTGAGGTGGGGATAGTGGTCCATGCGGGGCTCCATCAATGCAACTGGTTGCAGAAAAGTTTCGCAGATTATGCAACCGGTTGCATTGAAAATGGCGTCCGGACAAACCCGACGCCGCCAAGCGTGTAACCTCGCCCCCATGTCGCTGCCCCATGCCCTGCTGACCGAACTGGTCGAACGCCCCCGTTCCGGCTCGGAACTGGCTGCGCGCTTTGACAAGTCCATCGGCTTTTTCTGGCACGCCAGCCACCAGCAGATTTACCGCGAACTGGCCCGGCTCGAAGAAGCCGGCTGCATCGAATCGTTGCCAGAGGAGCCCACGCGCGGGCGTAAGCGGGCCTACCGCCTGCTGCCCGCGGGCATGGAACGCTTGCGTGCCTGGATGACCGAGCCCACGGCGCCGATGCCCCTGCGGGACGAGCTCATGCTGCGCCTGTGGTCGAGCGCCACCGTAGGAGCCGACGGACTGGCGCAGGAGGTGCACCGGCGCCTGCAGGCCCACGAAGCCAAGCTGGCGCTCTACCGCAGCTTTGAAGCCCGAGACTACCCCGATGGCCCCGACAGCCGCGAAGCCGCCTTGCAGCACCTGGTATTGCAAGCCGGCATCCGCTACGAACGCAACTGGGTGGAGATGCTGCAGGAAGCCTTGGCGATCCTGCAGCAGCCCCGCCCGGCCGGGTGTGACACAGCCGCGCCCGCACCTGAACCCTCTGTACCCCCATCAGGGGCGGCACCCGCCCGCCCTTCCGACTCCGCTGCCCCATGAAAATCGCGACCTGGAACGTCAACTCCCTCTCCGTGCGCCTGCCCCAGGTGGTGGCCTGGCTGCAGACCCAACCCGTGGATGTGCTGGCCCTGCAAGAGCTCAAGCTCACCGACGACAAGTTCCCGCACGAAGCCTTTGCTGCGCTGGGCTATCAGTCCGAGTGCTTCGGACAAAAGACCTACAACGGCGTCGCGCTGCTGAGCCGGTATCCGCTGCACGACACCGTACGCAACATTCCAGGGCTTGCCGATGAACAGGCCCGCGTGATTGCCGCCACCGCCCAAACGCCCGAGGGACCGGTGCGCGTGGTCAACGGCTACTTCGTCAATGGCCAGGCGCCAGGAACCGACAAATTCGCCTACAAGATGCGCTGGCTGGAAGCCCTGCACGCATGGCTGCGCAGCGAACTGGCCCAGCACCCCGCGCTGGCGCTGGTGGGCGACTTCAACGTCGCCCCGGAAGACCGGGACTCCTTCGACCCGGAGGGCCTGCGCGAGACCATTCACCACACCACCGAAGAGCGCCAGCACTTCCAGGCATTGCTGGCGTTGGGCCTGACCGATGCTTTCCGATGCTTCGAGCAGCCCGACAAGAGCTTTTCCTGGTGGGATTACCGCATGCTCGGGTTCCAGAAAAACCGTGGGCTGCGGATCGACCATATTCTGGTCAGCCCTCCACTGCGCGGGCGTCTGGCGGGGTGCAGCGTGGACCGCGCTCCGCGCAAGAATCCGCAACCCAGCGACCATGCACCGGTGGTCGCCCAATTCGACTGAACTGCCAGCACCGTCGCGCCTTGATCGCACCGCAGATGCGCTTCGCCCGGTGGCCCTGCGGCCCGATCAACGGACGAACGCCCACCAACACACCGCCCAGTGGCTAGCGGTACGGTGCACCCACCGCTTGCTTGGCGCAATCGTGCCCTTCTAGCAGCCAGCAGTTGCCGGAACGCCATGCCTGCCGAAAGCGAACGGAGACCAAGCGCTGCGGCGTCATGGGATCCAGGTGCCTGCCGAATGCGCCGGGTGAGGGGCTGCGGCATCCACCCGGCGCGCGAGTACGGCCTGGGCCGGCTGCGTGACGAAATGAGGCGACATGATCTGAACACCGGCGGCATTGAAGACATCCTGTAGCCGCTCGTGCAAGTGCGACAGCAGCCGCAGCCGCTCCTGCGGCTCCAGGGTGTAGCACTGCAGCTCGTACTCCACATAGAAATCCGACAGTGCACGCTGGTACACCCTGGGTGCCGGTAGAGACAACAGCCCGGGAACCTCCCGGGCTGCCTGCTCCATCAAGCCATGCACCTGTTGCCACGGCGCGTCGTATCCGATGGTGAGCGTTGTGGTGAGCAGATGGGCGGCACCTTCGGCCATGCGGGTGTGATTGAGCACCGGCTGACCGATCAGCACTGCATGGGGCACTGTCAGTTCCTGCCCATGAGGTGTGCGCAGCTTGCATGCCAGCGGGCCCAACTCCAGTACGGTGCCCGACACTGCACCAGCCTCCACAAAATCGCCACGACGCAACGCCCGCGAGTAAATGACCACCAGCCCGCTCATGGCCTGGGTCACCAGCCCTGCCGACCCCAACGTCAGCATCAGGCCGAAAAGCACGGACAGCCCTTTGAAGGCCTCGCTGTCGGCCCCCGGAAGGTAGGGATACGCGATTGAAATACCCAGTCCCCAGATCAGCACTGTGGCAATGCGACGAGTAGCGCTCACCGTGTCGGCGTGCAGCAGCGGAATGCGCCAGTGCCCCTCCTGCACGCGGCGGAACACATATCCCGCAGCGTCCACCGCGGCTCGCGTGAGCACCAGCACCACAATCACTGTCAACAGATCTGGGATGCTCAGCAGCGCTGCGCTCAACCAGCCCTGCCCGCGCAACAAAAGCCACTGGCCCAGGGCTTGCGCCAGCGGCTGCGTGACCGGAAAGCTGCCGAGCACAAACGCCAGCCACACATAGGCGGCAATACCGCATGTGCTCCAGTAGGCAAGGCCCATCAGCACGCCGCCGATGCGCTCGATCACAGCCCGTGCGATCGACGGCTGTACCCCTGCGCTGCGTGCTACCGAGCGCAGCCCGAGGGCCAGCCGCAAGCGGCGCTGCAGATGAAAACCGCCCCACAGCACACCGGCAAGCAACGCCGTCGCCAACAGACTCCAGAACCCACCCCGTAGCCAGAGGCCCGCATCGTGAGCTTCGTGCCAGGTGCGGCGCAGTTCACCCAGACGGGCAAGCGTTTCGGTGAGAAGGTCCGACAGGCTTTGGCCACTCGCAGCATCCACATCTCCCTGGGTCAGGGTGAAGAGCACGTCGCCCTGCAAGGTGATCTGTACCGCGGGGCGCCCGTCTATCACGACTGGCACCGTGAGCAGCGGCCGATCCACATCCGCGGGGCCCAGCCTTCGCAAGCGCTCACGCGCTCGCTCTACGCGTTGCGCCGGGTCCATCCCAGCGAGCACGGCGCGGAACGTCACCACATCCCGTTGCCACACCCGCAGGGTGGCCGGGGCCACCGCCGCGGAAGGCGGCGCATAGTGAGCGGGCAGCGTCACGGCTGCGCTGGACGCAGACGCCGCCACAGGTGGGCCAGGCGGGACAGCCCTCTGCGCCCAGGCCGGTGCAATGGCCAGCGCGGCCCACGCCAGAGCCGCCCACATCACGGGCCAGTGGCGTGAAAGGGAGAGAAATTTCATGATCCGGACACTCCGATGAGCAGGTACAAGGTGCGATGACCGCGCGGTCCGAGCCCTAGCCCTAGATAGGCGGGCCCCATGAAGGTCTCAGCCGCAACGAACAGCGATGCCGAGCGCTGCAAACCCGAAGAGCCGCCCCCCAGGAAGCTGCGGTCCACTCGTCCGGCCTCCAGCGACCCGCCCACGAACACGCCCGACCCCAGCAAGGAGGGCAGCCGCTGTAGGCGTTGGTAGTAGCGCAGCATGGCGAAGCCCATGCGTTCGCCTGTGAACTGCGACGACTGGAAAGCGGACAGCCGCAAGGGGCCGCCCAGGCTAAACCCTTCAGTGACCGGCAACTGTGTGTGCAGACCGCTGCCCGCATGCAGCGTCACGCCAAGCGTGTGCTCAGACACACTGAATGCGGCCGATCCATATCCTTCCAGGCGTCGGTAGGCGGGCTGGGTACTGGTCGCAGCACCCGCTGTGGCCGACAGGGCCACCCGATGCCCCTTGCGGGGAAACCAGGCACTGTCGTAGGTGTCGCTGACGAGTTGGGCGCGCCAGGCGCGCAGGTCCTCCCGGCCCGTGCGTGTGCTGCTGAACCCGGTGGACAAAGACGCCCGGGCCCAGCGCAGCGACGGCCCTACGCGCCACTCGCCCCAGGTGCCCAGAACCCCGCCCACGTCCACCCCCAGCCGGCGCTGCGACAGCTCGAAACTGGCCACGCGCTGGTCGGCCGCAAACACATCCAGCAACGATCGCCCCCATTGCGCATACGGTGCCACGAAAAAGCGCCCGGCGGGCTCCACGGGCTGGTACCACTCGGTCTGCAGGTAGTTGGTGCGGCCCAGTTGGGCCTCGGTCAGCCACTCGCCGCCGTAGCGGTTGAGCCAGGTTCGCCGGTGGCTCATCAGCACATTGAAGAACGCGTTGCCGTGAAAGTCGGAGCTCAGGCCCAGCCCCAGGCGCAGATAGTCCGGCCCGGTCTCTTTCTCTTTCACCGGAATCGCCAGGGTTCGCAGTCCATCCGCTTCGTCGATGCGGTAGTCCACCGCATCAAAGTCGCCGCGTCCGAACACGCGCCGCAGATCGGCATTGAGTCGGCGCAGCGACAGCGGCTCGCCCGGGCGCGTCTGAACCAGACTGGACAGGACCTGCTCATTGGTACGAAGCAGCCCCTCGAAGCGGATGGCGTCCACCGCGGCCACATCGCGCTGGGTCTGGGCACGCGCATCCAGAAATCGCTGGTACGCGGCCTCGTCCAGCGCGAGCCCTCGCAACCGGTCCGCCAGCGCCAGGGCCGCCGCCTCCCCCGCCGCCACAGCCTCGGGCTGGCGCTCGAAGCTCGCGGCGGACAGGGTGCCCAGGTCGGGCGTGATGAGCACATCCGGGGTGCGCAGCGATGCGATCTGCCGGTCCACGGTCTCTTTGCCCAGCAGATTGACCAGTTGGCCAACAATGCTCAAGGCCGAGGTGATTTCGTCGCGGCGCAGCGGCGGTGTCGAGATATTGACCGCGATCACCACGTCCGCGCACATCTCGCGCACAAGGTCGATGGGCAGGTTGTTGGCAATGCCGCCGTCCACGAGCAACCGGTCACCGATCTCGACCGGCGCCACCGCGCCAGGCACTGCCATGCTGGCCCGCATGGCCTGGACCAGACTGCCCTGCGACAGCACCACGGCCTCGCCGGTCGTGATGTCGGCGGCAACGGCGCGGTACGGCACCAGCAGGTCGGAGAACTGACTCTGGCGGCTGGCAGGAGCAGCGAGCCGGCGCAGAAAGCCCTCAATGGTGACCCCCGCGACCACTCCACGGGGCAGTTGGATACGACCATTGCTGATGCCGAGTTCGGGCGAGAACAGGGGCTTGTACTCGTCGATCTTGCGGCGCATCGAGATCTCGTCGCGCGGCGGCCGGTCCACGAACACTTCGGACCAATCGGTCTCGGCGATCAGGCGTTCCATCTGCTCCGGCGAGTTGCCAGCCGCATAGGCCCCACCCACAACAGCGCCCATGCTGGTACCCGCCACGCAATCGACCGGAACACGCAGCGATTCGAGCACCTTGAGCACACCGACATGCGCCGCCCCCCGCGCACCACCGCCCGACAGGGCCAGGCCAACGCGCGGCCGCTTGCGCACCGGATACTCAGGCGCCACGCCGTGCGGGCCGCCCTGCGCAGTGGGACTCGTGAGGCGCACGGGGGCCTCTGCCGTCGCCGCTGGTTGCGCCCACACCCCCGCGGACAGCAAACACCCCGCCGCACTCCACAACCATCTTCCCCACATCGTTCTCACTGGCCCCTCCTGAAGAAGGCCGTGCTTGTCAGGGCACCAGTATCGAGCTTGTCTGACAGACAACCCGACCCGGCCTTGGTGCAATACCTGCAGCCGGCCATTGCGGCCGTATTGTGCGGGCCATTGGAGCCTGCGCCAGCCGTCCAGGAGGTCCCCATGCAAGGCCCACACCCTTCGCCCTCGCGCCACACCCACGCGTTCATGCGCTTTGGAGCCGCAGTCGCGTTGGCTGTGGCCGCCACCCTGCTGCTGCTCGATCCAGTCGAGGTCGTGCGCTCAGCCGACGCCCTGCCACAACTGTCCGAGACCCTGGGTGAATGGTGACCCGAGATCCCCGGGCCCTGATGCCGAAAGAGCCATCGCCCACAGGGGGTGATGAGCCCACTGTGGCCGGAACGCCTCGCGCAGAGCCACTGGGCTTGTCAAAAACTGTAGCAAGGCCCTACCATGTGGCGCAGCGCAACCGCCATCGCGGCGGCCGCCAGCACTGTGGAGGGCGATCGTGAACCCACCGATTCGATTCCCGCAACCGCGCCCGACGGCATGGCGCGCTGCACTGGCCGGCGCGGTCTTGACAGCCTGCCTGGGCCTGTCAGGCTGTGCCGAGCCCTCCGACTCGGGCTGGGCCGCTTTCGTGGCCTGGCAGCAGGACGCCCGCCGACAGGCGCTTGAAGGCGTGCTCCACTGGAGCACGCTCTACCAGCAGAGCTTCGACCGCCTGACCGCCATGCCGCCGTCGATGGCACAGGACACCTACCTCGAAAACACTGTGCTGCTGCTGTCGGTGGCGCGCAAATACGAAGCGCGTGAAATGGACGCCCAGCAGTTCTCGCAGGTGCGCGAGCAAATCGAACGCCAGTTGGCCGCCCGCCTGCAATAGTGCGCAGCGGCCGTGGCCTCAGCGCCCGGCCAGGCCTTGTTCCACCAAGGCAATGCGCCGCTGCACGGTGGCCGTGGCATCGGCATCGCCCGCAGCGCGGGCCCGTTGCAGTTGCACCCCCAGCCAGGCCCGCAGTGGCAGTGCCCAGCCTTGCGCGCTGGCCGTGTCCACCGCCTGCGTGATGACACCCGGCGTGGCACGCCCGGTGCGCAACAGTACAGCGGCGCCCACGAGGCGCGAGAGCGGGTCTTCGATGGCGGCCAGCGCAGCATCGGGCACTGCCCCCGGGGGCAGTGCCGCCAGCGCCTGCTGCGCCGCTGGCAGGTGGACCTGATCGGCGGCGCTCAGCGGCTGGCCTGCGAGGTACTCGGCATACGCACGCTCGGGCGCAGCCGCGTCGCCGCGCAAGGGCTCGAAGGCTGCGCAGGCCGGTGGCGCCAGCGCGGCGGCATCGGCTGCGCAGCGCAACAGCTCCAGCCGTGCCAGCCAGTCGGCGCGGCCGGTGCGCGCCAGCTCGGCGCGCGCCTTGGCCCATTCCAGAGCCTGCACCCTTGTGCGGCCTTCCAGTTGGGCGGCCAGTGCGCGCTCTGCCGCGCCGCTGGCGCGGGCCTGCCAGGCGGGTTCGGGCGGGGTGCTGGCGCAGGCGGCCAGCAGCAGTGCAGCGGCCACCGCTGCCACAAGGCGCCCGGGGCGGCGTGGGCGGTGGGCCGTCTGCACCAGAATGGGTCGAAGGCTCATGGCAGGCGCAGCTCCTTGTCGCGGACAAACGGCCATTTGCGCTGGATGTCGTCCACCAGGGTTTCGATCTTGCGCAGGTTGCTTTCCACCTCGGCGCGCAGCGCGCCCAGATCGGTGGTGGCCTCGCGGGTCTGGGCGCCTACGGCCTGGGCTTCCAGCAGCACGGCGTCGAGCTTGCGCAGGCTACCGCGCGTGTCGGCCAGCAGGCCCTGCAGCTGCGTGACGGTGGCCGTGAGTTCGGGCACCAGCCCGCCCTGGCCGAACACCTGCGCATCGGTGCGTGCGGCCAGGCCGTCCAGCCGCGCCAGCAGCGCCTGCGTGCGCTCGACTGTAGCCACCACCTTGCGCGCATCGGCCTCGTTGCCCAGTGCCACGCCCAGCGCGCCCTGGGGGCCGTTCAGGCGTTCCGACAGCTGCTGCACCTGCGCCAGGCTGGCGCGCAGCGGCGCGTCTTCGGCCGTCATGGCCGTGAGATTGGCCAGCAGTTCGCGCGCCGTGGCCATGAGCTGGGGCACGGCCTCGGTCGAGTCGCCGCGCAGCACCGGGCGCACGGCCCCAGCGGGCAGCGGCGGGTCGGTCAGGATGCCGCTGTAGGCACGGATGCGCGTGTCGCCCACCACGCCGCGCACCAGCGTGAACACACTGCTTTCGCGCAGCCAGTGCGCGTCCTTGCGGGCCACGTCCACCACGATGCGGGCGTTGCCGTCTTCGGCCAGCTCCACCCGGCGCACGCGGCCGATGGGAAAGCCCGAGAAGGTCATGTCCATGCCCACGACCACGCCTTCGGAGTTGTCGGCCGTGAGCACCAGAGTCTGCGTGGGCTCGAACGCACCGCGCGCATACAGCAGGTACAGCGCGCCGCCTGCCACCAACAACAGGGCCAGCAGCAGCAGGGCCGCAGCCTTGAGCTCCAGGTGCGCCACGGGGCGCAGCAGGGCGTCTGCGGCCTCGTGGGCGGGTGCGGCGGCCGGGGTGGCGTCCAACGGGGTGGGATCGGTGTGCGGCATGGGGTGTCAAGCAAACATCAGATGTAGTGGCCCACCAGCGAGGCCAGTTCGATGAGCAGTAGCACGGCAAACATGCGCGCCAGCCCGCCCAGCTCCCAACCCGGATGGCCGGGCCGGCGCGCATCGAGTGCGGTGGCCACGGGGGTAAGCGCCACGGCCAGGCTGAAGGCCAGCGTCTTGCCCACCAGCAGCAGCGTGGCCGGCGGCGTGAACACCTGGCCGAACATGCGTGTGTAGCCTGGCAACCCGGCCAGTGTGAAGCCGTACACGCCCAGATAGGCCAGCACCAGCGCGACCACGCCGCTCACGGCCGCGAGCAGGCAGCACGCGAAGATGCCCGCCACCACGCGCGGCAGCACTTCGAGCCGCAGCACGTCGGCCCCGCGCTCGCGCAGTGCGTCCAGGTGGCCGGTGGCGCGCAGGCTGGCCAGTTGCGTGCCCGCCGGAATGGTGCTGCGCATGGCGACGAACAGCGCCGCCGTGAGCGGGATGAGCTCGATCACCAGCACGCGGATGACCATTTCGAGTGCGTAGCGCGACAGCCCGTAGCTGTCGGCCGTGACCACCACGATGCGCGTGAGCACCAGGCTGATAAGCGCCGCCAGCACCGCGAACCCGGGCAGCCCGGGCAGCGCCGTGGCCACCAGGTGCCAGGCCAGGCGGCGGCGCATGGGGCGGCCGTAGCTCGACGGCGACAGCAGCAGCACCAGCATGACCGCGCCCAGGTGCAGGATGCGCCCCCACGCCACGGCCCAGCCCCACAGCGTGGTGCCCAAGCGTTGCGGCCAGTCCAGGCCCGGCAGACGGGTGCGCATGGGGCGGATGATAGCGGGCGCTGCGGCACCGGCAGCGCTGCAGCACTTCAAGGTCAAATCGGCCCCTCGTGCTTCAAAATCAAGTACGAGCAGCTATCAAATGCATAGCAAACAGCCTGGAGCAGCGATGCGCTCCGATACATCTGCACACAGGCACCCCGCGGCCGTGGCGGGCACGGTGGTCGCAGCCGCCATGGCCGTCGCATCCTGAGTGCGCAGGTCTCAGTCTGCGGGCGGCGCGTCCAGGTCGGGCGGCAGCAGGCGGGCCAGCACGCGCATCAGGTCGGTCTGCGTGAGGATGCCCACCACCACCCCCTCGCCATCGACGATTGGCAGGTGGTGGTGGCCGCCGTGCGAGAACAGGGGCATCAGGTCCATCGCATGCTGGTCGTCGCGCGCCGTCTGCACCGGCTGGGCCATGGCCTCGGCCACGCACTGCGGGCCCCCCGGCCGCCCGCGCACCAGCGAACGCAGGCGCTGCCCCAGGCTCTCGGGCAGTTCGGGCGGTGTGGCGCGTGCCATGTCGGCTGCGGTGATGATGCCCAGCGCGCGGCCTTCGGCATCGACCACCGGCAGCGCCTTGATGCCCGCCGTGCGCAGCTGCTCCCAGGCGTCGCGCAGGGGCGTGTCGGGCGCGGCCGTGATCACCGGGCGCGACATGATGTCGGCGCAGCGCACCTCGCCCAGCGTGCGCCGGAAGGCCGCGCGGCCCGCCCACTGGAGCAGGCCCTCCAGATCGGCGCGGCTCACGTCCAGCACCTGGTTGTAGCGGGCCAGCGCGGTGTCGATGTCGGAGGCCGTGAACTGCCCCACAGGCCCCGGGCTGCCCGGCTCGGCCGCCAGGCGGCGCGGGTACGCCCGGCCCGTGAGCGGGTTGTAGGCCATGGCCAGCAGCACCAGCAGCACCAGCCCCGTGGCCACCGGGAACAACAGCCAGCCCGCGTCGGCCGGGGGCCACAGCGCGGCCGACAGCGCCATCGCGCCGCCCGGCGGGTGCAGACAGCGCAGCGGCACCATGCAGGCCACGGCCAGCATCACCGCCAGCGCAGCGGCCAGCGGCGGAGGCCCCACCCAGTGGCCGCACAGCAGGCCGATGGCGGCCGACAGCAGGCTGCCCGCCAGCACCGGCCACGGCTGGGCCAACGGACTCGACGGCATGCCAAACACCAGCACCGCACTGGCGCCCAACGACGCGGCCACCCAGGGGCCCGCGGGCGTGGGCCCGGCGGCCCACCACATCAGGCCCACCGTGAGCAGCAGGCCCAGGCCTGCGCCGGCGGCAAAGCGCAGCCGCTCGGCCCCATCAATGCCCAGCGGGGCAGGCCAGAACCGCCGCAGCCACGGCAGCGTACGTCGCAACCACCTCACCACCACTGCCACCACCCTTTCGGCAAGACCCCTCCAGCCGCTGCACAGCGTAGCGCACGCTGCGCGGCCGGTTGGATGTGGCGCGCGGGCGGGCGTTGCCACCGTGCAGCACAAGGCGTGCCACCTGCGCCGCACCCGATCGCCCCCGGCAGGCGGCCCGGGGCGGTCAGTAGAATGCGCGGCTTCCGCATCCTACGGGGAGCCCCTGTGTCCGATCGCCTGTCCGTCCTGCCCCAGTACCTGCTCCCCAAGCGCGCTCTCACCACCCTGGCCGGTCGGCTGGCTTCGGGCCGGCATGGCAGCCTGACCACCGCCGCCATCCGGCGCTTTGCGGCCCGTTACGGCGTGGACATGAGCGAAGCCGCCAACCCGGACTTTGCGGCTTACGCCAGCTTCAACGACTTCTTCACGCGCGCCCTGCGGCCGGGTGTCCGCCCGCTGGCGCAGGCCGACCTGCTGTGCCCGGTGGACGGCGCGATCAGCCAGTTCGGCCCCATCGAGCACGACCAGATCTTCCAGGCCAAGGGCCACCGCTACAGCACCACGGCCCTGCTGGCGGGCGATGCCGAGGCGGCACGCGCCTACGAGGGCGGCCACTTCGCCACGCTGTACCTGAGCCCGCGCGACTACCACCGCATCCACATGCCCTGCGCAGGCACGCTGCGCCGCATGGTGTACGTGCCGGGCGACCTGTTCTCGGTGAACCCGACCACCGCGCGCGGTGTGCCCGGCCTGTTTGCGCGCAACGAGCGTGTGGTGTGCCACTTCGACACCGAGCGCGGCCCGTTCGTGCTGGTGCTGGTGGGCGCCACCATCGTGGGCAGCATGGCCACGGTGTGGCACGGCCAGGTGAACCCGCCGCGCACCGGGCAGGTTCGCCAATGGGACTACGCCCCGGGCCAGGTGCAGCTGCAAAAGGGCGACGAGATGGGGCGCTTTCTGCTGGGCTCCACCGTGGTCATGCTGTGGCCGCGCGGGCCCATGCGCTTCAACCCCGACTGGGCCCCGGCCCGCGCAATCCGCATGGGCGAGGCCATGGCCAGCTGGCCGCTGCTGGCGGGCAGCGCAGCAGTCTGACCGGCACCTGCACCTTTGCAGGCACCCGGATGGTGCCGGGCGCGCAGGCCTGCAGGTTCACTCCACCCGCAGCGCGGTGAAACGCGAGGGCGTGAGCGCGAGCCGCTCGGCGGCCACAGGGGCCTCATGCCCGACCAGGTACACAAACAAGCCACCGCGGCGCAGGATCACATGGCTCACGGTTTCGGGCTGGCCGTGCCAGGCCACGGCGGTGCCGGGCCGGAACAGCGGCATGTGGAAGTGGTCGGAATCGGACATGGTGCGGTGCAGCGACTGGGGCCGCGGCCACGGGGGCTGCGGCGGGCGCTGCACAAGGCACAGCGGACGTGAAGGCACATGGTAACCGCTGCGCCCCAACGCGGTGCCCGTGGGGCAAACCGGGCGAACAGGGTGTGCGGCGGCTCTAGCCTGCGCTGCCCGCAAACGCCAGCGCCTGTGCCAAAAGCCGCTGCAGCACGGGCTGCACACGCTCGGCCAGCGCAGGCTGGTAGTCAAACGGCAGCGACTCCTGCATGTAGCTGCACTGCGTCATCTCCAGCTGTACCGCGTGCACGCCCTGCCCGGGCTGGCCATAGTGGCGGGTGATGTAGCCGCCCTTGAAGCGACCATTGAGCACGGCCGTGTAGCCTTCAGCGCCCTGGGCGATATGCAGCAGCGCCTGGGCCAGCGCCGGGTCGCAGCTCGCGCCGTCGGCCGTGCCCAGGTTCAGGTCGGGCAGCTTGCCCGCAAAAAAGCGCGGCAGCACCGAGCGGATGGAATGCGCGTCCCACAGCACGGCCACGCCATGCTGCGCGCGGATGCGGTCCAGCTCGGCACGCAGCTGCGCGTGGTAGGGGGCCCAGACGGCGTCGCGCCGGGCGGCGATTTCGGCGTCATCGGGCACATCGCCTGCGGCATAGATCGGCGTGTCGTCGAAGGTGTCCACAGGGCACAGGCCCGTCACGCTCTGGCCGGGATAGAGGCTTGCGCCATCGGGCGGGCGGTTCAGGTCTACCACGTAGCGCGAATGCGTGGCCACGAGCAGGGACGCGCCCATCTCCCTGGCAAACGCGTACAGGCGTTCCATGTGCCAGTCGGTGTCGGGCACCTGGCGTGCCTCGGCCGTGAAGCGCGCGGCGAGCGCGGGCGGCACGTAGGTGCCCGCGTGGGGCATGGAGACCAACAGAGGCGCGGTGCCCTGGTGGAAGACAAAGGGAGGCGGTGCGGTTTCAGACATACAGACCCGGTACGGAGAATCAAACCCTCAAGCAGCAGCCACCGTCGTGGAACGGGCCGCCACAAAGGCTGCGGCGGCGGCATCGTGCAGCGCATGGCGGCCCTGGGCCACGCGGCGCTGCCCGCCCACCCACACGCTGTCGATGGCCGACGTGCGGTGGCTGGCAAACACATGGGCCGACAGCATCGCCGGTGCTGGCAGGCCCTGCAACGCCAGGTGCTGCGCATCGAGCACCACCCAATCGGCTGCCTGGCCCACGGCGATGCCTGCGGTGCCGCCCGGCGGCAGGCGGCCCGCGGCCTGCGCCCCGCCCTGCACGGCTTGCAGCGTCATGGCGGTGGCCACCTCGGCCTGCGCGTCGGACGCGAGCACGTTGCGCTGGCGGCGCGCGAGCCGCTGGCCGTATTCGAGCATCAGCAATTCCTCGGCCGCGTTCACGCAGGCATGGCTGTCAGAGCCCACGCCCCAGCGCCCGCCGTGCTGCAGCCACAGGGGCATGTCGAAGACGCCGTCGCCCAGATTGGCTTCGGTGGTGGGGCAGATGCCGGCCACCGCGCCGGTGCGCGCCGCGCCTGCGTATTCGTCCGCTGTCATGTGCGTGGCGTGCACCAGGCACCAGCGCGCATCCACCGGCGCATGGTTCAGCAGCCACTGCACGGGGCGCTGGCCGCTCCAGGCGATGCAGTCCTCCACCTCCTGCGTCTGCTCGGCAATGTGGATGTGGATGGGCGCCTGCGGATGGAGCGCCGCAAGCCCCTGCACGGCGGCATGCAGGCTGTCAGGCGGCACGGCGCGCAGCGAATGCGGAGCCAGGCCCAAAACCGCCGCTTGTGCTTGTGCAGCGGGCGTGAGCCGCTCTAATAATGAGAGCATGTTGTCGGTGCTGCGGATGAAGCGCGCCTGGTCGGCCCGGGGCGGCTTCGCGCCAAAGCCGCTGGTCTGGTAGAGCACCGGCAGCAGCGTGATACCCATACCCGCTGTCTGCGCGGCGCGCAGCAGGGCCAGCGACAAGGTGGCGTCGTCGGCATAGGGGCGGCCGTCGGTGTCGTGGTGCACGTAATGGAATTCGCACACGCTGGTGTAGCCGGCCTCCAGCATCTCTATGTAGAGCCAGGTGGCAATGGCCTCCAGCGATTCGGGCGTGGTGCGCTGGGCAAAGCGGTACATCAGGTTGCGCCAGCTCCAGAAGCTGTCGTGCGCCTGGCCGCGGTATTCCGTCAGGCCCGCAAACGCGCGCTGGAAGGCGTGCGAGTGCAGGTTGGGCATGCCGGGCAGCAGCGGGCCTGCAGCGGTGGCCACGCCAGCAGGGGTGACAGCATCGGGGGTGACCTGGGTGATGCGCCCTGCCCCATCCCAGGCCACCAGCACATTGCGCGCCCAGCCGGTGGGCAGCAGCGCATCGGCCGCAAAGATCTGGTTCATGCCGGGGCTCCGTACACGCGGCCCTGGCGCACGATGGTGCAGGCGGGCTTGTGGCCGAACCAGTAGGCCAGCTCGGCCGCATCGGCCACCGGCCACAGCACAAAGTTTGCGGGCCGGCCCGACGCAACGAGGCCGTGCGAATCCTGCAGGCGCAGCGCGCGCGCGGCGTGCAGGGTGATGCCCGCCAGCGCCTCGGGCACCGTCAGCCGGAACAGCGTGCAGGCCATGTTGGCCATGAGCAGCAGGCTCAGGGCGGGCGAGGTGCCCGGGTTGTGGTCGGTCGACACCGCCATGGGCACACCCGCATCGCGCAGCGCCTGGATGGGCGGCAGGTGCGTGTCGCGCAGCGTGTAGTAGGCGCCGGGCAGCAGCACGGCCACGGTGCCTGCGGCTTGCATGGCCGCAATGCCCTCTGCCGACAGGTGCTCGATGTGGTCGCACGACAGCGCGCCGTAACGCGCTGCCAGCGCCGCGCCGCCCATGTCCGACAACTGCTCGGCATGCAGCTTGACCGGAAGGCCGAGCTTCTGCGCGGCCTGGAACACCTGCTCCGTCTCGGCCAGCGTGAAGGCGATGCGTTCGCAGAACACATCGACCGCATCCACCAGCCCCTCGGCGGCCAGCGCGGGCAGCATCGCGTGGCAGACGAGGTCGATGTAGTCCTGGCTGCGGCCTGCGTACTCGGGCGGCAGCGCGTGCGCGCCCAAAAAGGTGGTGCGCACCGTGACGCCAAAGGCTTCGCCCAGGCGGCGGGCCACGCGCAGTTGCTTGCGCTCATGCTCCAGCGCCAGACCATAGCCCGACTTGATCTCGATGGCGCACACGCCCTCGGCCAGCAGCGCCTGCAGGCGCGGGGCGGCTTGGGCAAAGAGTTCGTCTTCGGTGGCCGCCCGCGTGGCTTGGACCGACGACACAATGCCGCCCCCGGCCTTGGCGACTTCTTCGTAGGTGGCACCGGCCAGGCGCATGGCGAACTCGTTGGCACGCTGTCCTCCGTAGACGAGGTGCGTGTGGCAATCCACCAGCCCGGGCGTGAGCAGCCGCCCCGCCCCCTGCCGGCGCGGCAGCGCCTGCCAGGCCGCGGGCACGGCAGCATCCGGCCCCACCCAGCGGATCTGGCCCTGCTGTACGGCGATGCTGAGCGGCGCACCGGGCGGCAGCGGCACATCGGGCGCCACGAGGCCCGGCACTGGCACCAGGCCGTGCCACAGGCCATCGGCACTCACGGGATCGGGGTCAACACGGGAATCGTTCATGGCACCTGATGCTATATTTTTGATAGCTGCTTGTGCTTGATTATTCAGCACAGGCAGCCATTCTGGCTAAGAACGGACTGGCTGCACATCCACCCACACCAGCGCGGGCCGCGCGTCGGGCGCAAACGGTTGTGCGGCCGCCATCTCGGGCGACAGGGGGTGCAGTGGCTGCAGCACCCGCGCGCCGGGCGGCGCGGGCCACCACAGGCCCTGGCCTGCGTGCAGCACGCGGGCCCTGTCGCCGCCCAGCACGGCCCACTGGCCCTGCAGCACCAGGCAGAGCCCGGCACCGGCCGCGCCCACGGTGCAGGCCTCATGCAGCACCCGCATGGCGCCCTGCCAGTGGCCGCGGCGCAGCATCAGGTTGAAGTCGGTGGAGGGCCCGCCGATCAGGCGGCAATCGAGCGCTTGCTCGCCTGCAAAACCCCAGGGCTGCCACCGCTGCTGCAGGCGGTGTTGCAGGGCTGCGTCCTCGCTGTGCAGGGTCACGCCGTCGCCATCGAGCAGCATGATCTGCCGGTCCACCCCCGCAAACTGCGAAAACGGCCCGGGCGTGGCAATGCGCGCCACGCTCACGCGCCAGCCGAAGGCGTCGGTGCCCGCGCCGGGCGGCCAGCAGACCAGCTCGCGCGTGCTGCCGCCGCCATTCTTCCAGGGCGTGGCGGGCACGGTGCGCAGGTCGAACCACTGCAGCCCGCCGGCCTGCGGCAGCGCAGCGGCGGCCGCGTCCGCAGCGGGCATGCTGCCGCCTGCGGCGTGTGCAGGCGGCTCGGCCTGGCGGGCGGAGCTTGGCATCAGCGCACCCCGTGGGCGCCCGGCACCATGGGCAGCTTCAGGCCCTGCTTCTGGGCCGTTTCCACCGCCAGGGCATAGCCCGCATCGGCATGGCGCATCACGCCGCTGCCGCAGTCGTTCACCAGCACGCGCGCCAGGCGCTCGGCCGCAGCGTCGGTGCCATCGGCCACGATGACCATGCCCGAATGCTGCGAGTAGCCCATGCCCACGCCACCGCCGTGGTGCAGGCTGACCCAGGTGGCACCGCCCGCGGTGTTGAGCAGCGCGTTGAGCAACGGCCAGTCGCTCACGGCGTCGGTGCCGTCCTGCATGCCTTCGGTCTCGCGGTTGGGGCTGGCCACGCTACCGGTGTCCAGGTGGTCGCGGCCGATCACGATGGGGGCTTTGAGCTCGCCGTTCTTCACCATCTCGTTGAAGGCCAGGCCCGCGATGTGGCGCTCGCCCAGGCCCAGCCAGCAGATGCGTGCGGGCAGGCCCTGGAAGGCGATGCGCTCGCCCGCCATATCCAGCCAGCGGTGCACGTGCTTGTTCTCGGGGAACAGTTCCTTGATCTTGGCGTCGGTCTTGCGGATGTCTTCCGGATCGCCCGACAGCGCCACCCAGCGGAACGGGCCCTTGCCCTCGCAGAACAGCGGGCGGATGTAGGCGGGCACAAAGCCGGGGAAGTCAAACGCGTCCTTCACGCCTTCGTCAAACGCCACCTGGCGGATGTTGTTGCCATAGTCCACCACCGGGATGCCCATGTGCTGGAAGTCGAGCATGGCGCGCACATGGGCCGCACACGACTGGGCCGCGGCCTTTTTGAGAGCAGCGTGCTGCGCCGGGTCTTGCTGGGCCGCGCGCCACTGCGCCACCGTCCAGCCTGCGGGCAGGTAGCCGTGGACCAGGTCGTGGGCCGAGGTCTGGTCGGTCACCAGGTCGGGCTTCAAGCCACCGGCCTTGGCACGGCGCACCAGCTCGGGCAGGATCTCGGCGGCGTTGCCCAGCAGCGCAATCGACACCGCCTCTTGGGCCGCCGTGTGCTGCTGGATGAGTTCAAACGCGTGGTCGATGTCGCGCGCCTGCTTGTCCACATAGCGCGTGCGCAGGCGGAAGTCGATGCTGCTTTGCTGGCATTCGATGTTGAGCGACACCGCGCCCGCAAAGGTGGCGGCCAGCGGCTGCGCGCCGCCCATGCCGCCCAGGCCGGCCGTCAGAATCCAACGGCCCGCGAGCGAGCCGCCGAAGTGCTGGCGCGCGGCTTCGGCAAAGGTCTCGTAGGTGCCCTGCACGATGCCCTGCGTGCCGATGTAGATCCAGCTGCCCGCCGTCATCTGGCCATACATGAACAGGCCCTTGCGGTCCAGCTCGCTGAAGTGCTCCCACGTGGCCCACTTGGGCACCAGGTTGCTGTTGGCCAGCAGCACGCGCGGGGCGTTGGCGTGGGTCTTGAACACGCCCACGGGCTTGCCCGACTGGATGAGCAGCGACTCGTCCTCATTCAGATCCTTGAGCGAGGCGAGGATCTGGTCAAAGCATTCCCAGTTGCGCGCCGCGCGGCCAATGCCGCCGTACACCACCAGGTCTTGCGGGCGCTCGGCCACCTCGGGGTCGAGGTTGTTCTGGATCATGCGGTAGGCCGCTTCGATGAGCCAGTTCTTGCAGGTGAGCTGGCTGCCGCGCGGGGCGCGCACCACGCGGGTGGGGTCATGGCGCGGGTCGGCCGCAGCGGCGGTGGCCTGGGCGGCGTGGAGGATGGCGTCGTTGGCGTTCATGGGGCTCTCCGGACGTGAAATCGGTGGACGGGGGACGACAAAACAAGTCAGGCGCGGGGCGCGTGGCTGGGCAGGCAGGCCAGCAGCGGTGCAGGCCAGTCGGCCTGCTGGGCCCACAGGCGCATGGCCTCGATGTCGGGCGCGAGGTAGCGGTCCTGCTCCAGAAACGCCACGCGCGTGCGGATGGCGGCAAACTGCGCCTCCATCAGCGGCGAGCTGGGCAGCCAGCGGCCCGGTGCAACGGCATCGGGGCGGCGGTCAAACTCCAGCCCCTGTGCGGCGGCCATGGCCTCAATGCCCACAATGACCGCCGTGTTGCGCACCATGTCCGCCAGGCGGCGCGCGCCGTGCGTGGCCATGGAGACATGGTCTTCCTGGTTGGCCGACGTGGGCAGGCTGGTCACGCTGCTGGGGTGTGCGTGGCACTGGTTTTCGGCGGCCAGGGCGGCGGCCGTCACCTGCGCAATCATGAAGCCCGAGTTCACGCCGCTGTCGCGCACCAAAAATGGCGGCAGGCCCGACAGGCCGGGGTCGAGCAGCAGGGCCAGGCGACGTTCGGTGATGGCGCCGATCTCGGCCACGGCCAGCGCAATGATGTCGGCCGCAAAGGCCATGGGCTCGGCGTGGAAGTTGCCGCCCGAGATCACTTCGCCCGTGTCGGTGAACACCAGCGGGTTGTCCGACGCGGCGTTGGCTTCAATGCGCAGCACGCGGGCGGCGTGGTGCAGGTTGTCCAGGCACGCGCCCATCACCTGCGGAATGCAGCGGATGGAATACGGGTCTTGCACGCGGCCGCAGTGCGGGTGCGAAGGGTCGATCTCGCTGCCCTCGAGCAAAGCCCGCACGGCCGCGGCCACGGCGATCTGCCCGGGCTGGCCGCGGGCCTCGTGGATGCGCGCGTCAAACGGCTTGACCGAGCCCTTGATGGCTTCGAGCGACAGCGCGCCCGACACCAGCGCGGCGGCAAACACGTCCTCGGCCCCGAACAGCCCGGCCAGCGCCAGCGCGGTGGACACCTGCGTGCCATTGAGCAGCGCCAGCCCTTCTTTGGGCCCGAGCACGAAGGGCGCAAGGCCCACAGCGGCCATGGCCTCGCGGCCACTCACCACCCGGCCTTGCACCTTGGCCTGGCCTTCGCCAATCAGCACGCAGGCCAGGTGCGCCAGCGGCGCGAGGTCGCCCGAGGCGCCCACCGAGCCCTTGGCCGGGATCACGGGCAGCACTTCGGCATTGGCCAGCGCGATCAGCGCATCCACCAGCGCGGGCCGCACGCCCGAATGGCCGCGCGCCAGGCTCACAGCCTTGGTGGCCAGCACCAGGCGCACTACGGCGTCGGGCAGCGGGTCGCCCGTGCCCACGCTGTGCGACAGCACCAGATTACGCTGCAGTTCGGCCAGCCGGTCGTGCGCGATCTTGGTGCTCGCGAGCTTGCCAAAGCCGGTGTTGATGCCATAGACCACCTGGTCTTCGTCCACGATGCGCTGCACCACGGCCTGCGACTGCAGCAGCGCATCCTGCGCCGAGGCATCGAGCTGCAGGCGCACGCCTCCAGCGGCAATACGGCGCAGCTGCGCAAGCGTCACGTGGCCGGGCTGCAGCACCAACGCTGTGGCCGTGTCGGCGGTAGCGCCCACGGCGGCGGGGCGCTGGATTTCAGGGGTGGCCAGGGTCATGAATCAGTCCTGTATATACAAGCTCATACAAGCGTATCACGCAGCGCAAAACCATGCAATCGGGCCGGGCCCGCAGCGGCCGTTCAGCCGTTGAGCGGGTGCCCGTCGGCGCGAAAGCGGCTGCCCAGCCGGTAACGCGTGGCCGGGTGCAGGCAGCGCACCAGCGTGATCACCGCGCCACGCGACCACGTGCGCCGCGTGAGCAGCAGGCAGGGCTCGCCCACGGGCATTTCCAGCAGTGCGGCCTGTTCGGGTGTGGGCATCACAGCGTCCACCACATGCTCGATCTGGTCGAACGGCACGTTGCGCACCAGGTACTCCGAGGGCTGCAGCTGCGCAAAATCCTGCGCACCGAACTGCGGCACCATGGCCGGGTTCACGTAGCGGTCTTCGAGCTGCACGGGCACGCCGTCTTCGCGGTGCACGCACAGGGTGTGGAACACCGAGTCGCCGGTGCGCACATCCAGCGCCGCGGCCACTTCCAGCGCGGCCGACACGCGCTCGACCACCAGCACGTCGCAGCGGTAGTCGTGCCCGCGCTGGCGGATTTCGCTGGCCAGGTTGGCGATCTGCAGCAGCGTGGACTGGGGCTTGTCTTCGGCCACAAAGCTGCCCACGCCGGCCACACGCACGATGCGGCCTTGCTCCGACAGTTCGCGCAGCGCGCGGTTCACGGTCATGCGCGACATGCCGAACTGCGTGACCAGTTCGCTCTCAGACGGCAGGCGGTCGCCGGGCTGCCACACGCCCTCCTGGATCTTGCGCACCACAAAATCCTTGAGCTGCTGGTACAGCGCTGCTGCAGGCGCGCCGGCCATGGGTTGGGCGGGGGATGCGCCCTCGCGCCGGGGCGCTGACGCAGCGCGGCGCGCAGGGCTTGCAGCGGCCGCAACCGGCTTGCGTGCAGCGGGCGTGGCAGGCACGGCTTTGCGGGCAGGCCGTGCGGTCTTAGGGGCAGAGGATCGGGGCATGCGGCGATCTTGCCTCAGTGCGCGTCAGCGGCCATGGACTCGGCGCGGATCTCTTCGGTCAGCCGGGCCTTGAGCTCCATGAATGCAGGCGTGGTCTTGACGGTGTAGTGCCGCGGGTGCGGCAGATCGACCGCGAGTTCGGTTTTGATGCGCCCGGGCCGCGCGCTGAACACCGCCACGCGGTTGGCCATGAAGATGGCTTCGTCGATGTCGTGCGTGACGAACAGCACCGTCTTGCGCTCGGCCTCCCAGATGCTGAGCAGCAGCTCCTGCATGAGCACACGCGTCTGGTTGTCGAGTGCGCCAAACGGCTCGTCCATCAGCAGGATCTTGGGGTCGTTGGCCAGCGCGCGCGCAATGGCCGTGCGCTGCTGCATGCCACCCGACAGCTGCTTGGGGTAATGCTGCTCAAAGCCGCGCAGCCCCACCTTGGCGATGAAGTAGGCCGCGCGCTCCTTCTGTTGCGCCTCAGGCATGCCCCGCTCGCGCAGACCGAAGCGGATGTTCTGCTCGATGGTCAGCCAGGGAAAGAGCGTGTAGCTCTGGAACACCATGCCGCGGTCGGCCCCGGGGCCATCCACCGGCGCACCGTCGAGCAGCACACGCCCCGTGCTGGCCTGGTCCAGCCCCGCCACGATGCGCAGCAGCGTCGATTTGCCGCAACCCGAGGGACCGAGGATGGTCACGAAATCGTTGTCGCGCACCTTGAAGTCCACCGGCAACAGGGCCTGCGTGCGCTGGCCCCGGCCGGTGTCGAACACCCGCGAGACCCCTTCAATCGAAACATGGCTCATCGCAGATAGCTCCAGGCGAAGATGCGGCGGTTGGCCGCCTTGAAGGCGAAGTCCGACACCAGACCGATAAGGCCGATGACGATGATGCCGAAGATGATCTGACCCGTGTTCAGCAGCGCCTGGCTGTCGGTGATCATGTGGCCGATGCCGCTCGAAGAGCCAATGAGCTCGGCCACGATCACGTACGTCCAGGCCCAGCCCAGCACCAGCCGCAGGGTTTCGGCGATCTCGGGCGCAGCGCCCGGAATCAGCACCCGCGTGACGATGCCGCGGTGGCCCGCGCCCAGCGTGTACGCGGCCTCCACCAGGTCGCGCCGCGCGCTGCCCACCGTGACGGCCACCATCAGCACGATCTGGAACACCGAGCCGATGAAGATCACGAGGATCTTCTGCGCCTCGCCAATGCCCGCCCACAAGATCAGCAGCGGGATGAAGGCCGAGGCCGGCAGGTAGCGGCAAAACGAGATGAAGGGCTCGAAAAAGGCCTCGATGCCCTTGTAAGCACCCATCGCAATGCCCAAAGGCACCGCGATGATGGCGGCCAGCACAAAGCCCCCCAGCACCCGCCACACGGTCATGCCGATGTCCTTGATGAAGCCGTACTCGGCAAACAAGGCCCAGCCCTCGCGCACCATGGTGACGGGACTTGCGAGGAACGTGGGCGACACGTAGCCGCCCAGCGTGAAGGCCGCCCACACGGCAAAGAACAGCACGAAGAACGCCAGCCCAAGCAGCCAGCGCGCGCGGGCGCTGACGGGCTCGAGCGGCGCCAGCGAGCGCCGCCGCGCCGCAGGCGTGGCGGCCACCGGCACGGCGGCCTGGGCCGCCGGAGTGGAAGGCACCGTGCGCATGCTCATCACTTGATGAAGCTGGCGTCGAACATGGCCGAGAAGTCCTCAGGCGCTTTGCGGATCACGCCGGCCTCCAGCAAGATGGCACTGGCCTCCTTCATGAAGGACTGCAGTTCGCCCGCAAAGAACTTCTGGTTGGCCGCCTTGTCCTGCCAGCGCAGGAAGGACGCCGATTTCGCAAACTGCTCGCCCGTCTGCTTCACGGCCGCACCCATGATCTCGTGCGACTTGGCGGGCTCGGCCTTGATCATCTCGAGCGCCGCAAAGTAGGCGTTGGTCAGCGCCTGTGCGGCCTTGGGATTGGCCTTGAGCCAGGCCGGGTCGCAGCCCACGGTGTCCATCACCATCGGGTAGTCGAGCGTGGTCGCCAGAATCTTGCCGGCCGAGGGGTTCTCGCGCACGGTGGACAGGTAGGGCTCATAGGTCATGGCCGCATCGTTCTGGCCCGCCACAAAGGCCTGGGCAGCGGCTTGCGGCGAGAGTGTGACGGTCTTCACGTCTTTCATGCTCATGCCGTTTTTGCTCAGCATCCAGGCCAGGCCAAAGTACGGCGCCGTGCCGGGCGCATCGACGCCAATGGTCTTGCCCTTGAGGTCGGCAAAGCTGTTGATATTGCCGCGCACGGCCATGCCATCGGCCCCGAAGGACTTGTCCATCTGGAAGATTTGCACGATGGGCACTCCGTTCGTGTTCCAGGCCACATGCGTTTCCACCGTGGTGGCCGCGCACTGGATGGACTTGGACGCCAACGCCAGGTGCCGGTCTTTCTGCGGAATCATCTTGATCTCGACATCCAGGCCGTGCCTTTTGAAGATGCCCGCCTTGTCGGCCAGCGTGAGCGGCGCAAAACCGGTCCAGCCCGACATGCCGAGCACGATCTTGGTCTCCTGCGCGAAGGCATTCCCCATGCCCCCCAGCAGGCCCGCCACCACAGCGGCCGCAGCCGCCCCTTGCTTCCAGAAACGCACCATCGGGAACTCCTCTCTCGGTAAAAACGACCACATGAAGACCCTGCCATCATGGCCAGTCAGCCATACCTGTCTATACAGGGAAAACACCAACAGTCCGTGAAGCAGGGCGCACCTGCAGATGCCAGCAAGAAGTGGGCCTGCAGTCATGAGGCCTGAAGCACCATCGCGGTGCCGTCCCAGCGGGCGCGGCCGTACACAGCCACAGTGCCCGCGCGCTGCACCGCGGTGCACAGCGGGCAGATGCAAAAAAAGCTGCACGCTTACGGCCAGCCGTCTACCCGGCTCGCAGGTGCGGCACAGCCCTTTCAAGTCGCGCCATCCGAGATGGCTGCGCATTGCTATATTCAAGCCCCTGCATAAGCGTTGGAAGCGCTGCCATGACCTTGAAAAAAGCCCAGGACCGCCGCAGCGGCCAAGACCGTCGCCAAGCCGAATTGGGGCCGCCGGGCTCCAACGAGCGACGCACGACCATTGAGCCCCGGCAGCCCGAGATGGTGGAGATCGAAGTCACTGAAGAAGAGCTGCGCGCACTCGGATTTGAACCGTCGGCGCCATCCCAGCCCACCCAGCCCCCGATCAGCCCCAAGATCGGTACACAGACGCCTTGAGACCGCTTTGGCTGCTCGTGCCCTAAAGATCAGCACGAGCAGCTATGATTTTTATAGCAATCTACTCCTGACGCGAGGCTGGTGATGCGCTGATCGGGGCAGGCAGAGTGCCTGGAATCCGAAGCTGTGTGCCGAGGGGCTTGCACATGCATGTGCGCACCCCACGATGGTGCAGGTGGCAAGGCCCTGTACAGATCTGGGGAGACGACCAAGCATTTTCTGACCAAGCAGGCCGATCAGCTCCCGCAAACGCAAAAGCCCGGTTCCTTTCGGAACCGGGCTTTCATATGAATGGTCGGCGTGGCGGGATTCGAACTCGCGACCCCTTGCACCCCATGCAAGTGCGCTACCAGGCTGCGCTACACGCCGACAAGACTTAGATTATATACCAAGTAAATCAGGCCACCGACAAAAGCGAGCGGATTTCGAGCAGTTCGCGACGCACCTCGTCTTGCGTCCAAAGACGCTCAGGCACGGCGACCGGAGGTTGCATATCACCCACGCCTTCGAGCGGCTGCGTCGGTGTGATTGGCTCGACGGTGGGCAGCGCGCTCCCCACCACCTGAACGCTCGCATCGAAGTCGGCCAGGGAACGCCCGGACTGCACCCACTCCTGGAGACGGTTGCGCGCACCGCTGATGGTGAACCCCTGGTCGTACAGCAGATCCCGTATGCGCCGGATCATGAGCACTTCGTGGTGCTGGTAGTACCGGCGATTTCCGCGGCGCTTCATGGGCCGCAGCTGGGTGAACTCCTGCTCCCAGTAGCGCAGAACATGCGGCTTCACGCCGCACAGATCGGCCACCTCACCGATGGTGAAGTAGCGTTTGGCTGGTATCGGAGGAAGCACGGTGCCCATGATGCCCAAGGGAAAGACGTCGCAACGCAAAGAGGTGCAAGCGTACTGCAGTCAGTGCGCCACGACCAGTCCAAGGAGTCCACGCAGCGCAGAAAGATGCAACTGCGTCACAAATCGACGCGCGCCGTGCCCGACGCAGCGGTCGGCGCGGACTGCTGGATCTGCTCCTTGAGTTTGCTGCTGGCGTGGAAGGTCACCACACGGCGGGCCTGGATCGGGATCGCCTCGCCGGTGCGCGGATTGCGGCCGGGACGCGGAGCTTTGGTCCGGATCTGGAAATTGCCAAAACCCGAAAGTTTGACGTCCTGCCCTTCTACGAGACGCTGCGAAACGAGGTCAAAGAAGGCGTCCACCATGTCCTTGGATTCGCGCTTGTTCAAACCGATCTGGTCGAACAGCAAGTCGGCCAGCTGGGCTTTGGTGAGTGCGGGCGTTTCCAGGCTTTCCACTGCAAATTCCATATCCCCTCCTTCGTCGTTCTCGGCGTGCTTATGCCCGCAGGCGTGCCGCCACCTGGTGCTGCAGAGCCTGCAGCGCGGCCTGGCAGGCGGCTTCGATTTCGGCATCGGTCAGGGTGGCATCGTCGCGGCCCAGGGTCAGCCGCAGGGCCAAGCTCTTTTCACCCGGCGCGATGCCGCCTGAGACTGCCGGCGCTTCGCCAGCCCGCACCGGCTTGGGACGGAATACGTCGAACAGCACCACGGATTTGAGCAATTGCCGATCCAGCGCCGATTCGACAGCCGCCACCACCTGCCCGTACGTCACCGACTCGGCCACCACAACGGCCAGATCGCGCTGCACGGGCTGGTGCTTGCTCACCGGCGCGAACACCGGCACCGTACGGCGCAGCACGGCGGCCAGGTCCAGCTCGAACAGGACCGGCGCATGGGCCAGATCCCACGCCTGCCGCCAGCGCGGGTGCAGCTCGCCCAGATGACCGATCACCTGTCCGTCGAACACGACCTGCGCGCAGCGGCCTGGGTGCAGCGCCGGGTGCTCGGCCGCCTCAAAGCGCACTGGCAAGGGCGCGAGCAAGGCCTCCACATCCCCCTTGACGTCGAAGAAGTCCACGCCAGCGTCTTTGATACCCCACTGCAGACTGGATGCGCCCCCATAGGCCAGCCCGGCCACGCGCATCGGCTGGTCAAAACCCTCGACCGTACTGTCGCTGCCAACGGCCGCCGGGTTGCGCAGGAACACACGGCCCACTTCGAACACACGCACGCGGTCCGCGCGACGGTCGGTATTGAACTTGAGCACCTGCAGCAGCGAACCCAGAAGGCTCGAGCGCATCACGCTCATCTGGCTGGCTATGGGATTGAGCAGCCGAATCGGCTCGGCGTTACCCGCCAGTTCGCGCTCCCAGCGCTCTTCCACAAAACTGAAGTTGATGGTCTCCTGATAGCCCAGTTGGGCCAGCAGGCGGCGCACGGCGAACGCGCTGCGCGAGGCCTCGCGCGCGAGCTTGGGCGTGATGGGGGCCAGCGGCGGGGTGGTGGGCAGCTGGTTGTAGCCCACCATGCGCGCCACTTCCTCGATCAAGTCTTCCTCGATCTGCAAGTCGAAACGGTAGCTCGGCGGCGTGACGGCCAGAACACCCTCCCCTGCGGGCGCCGGGGCCAGCCCCAAGCGCTCCAGCGCCTGGCTGCAACGCTCGGCCGACAACGGCATACCGATCACCTTGGCGGCACGGGCCACGCGCAGCGTCACCGGCTGCGGTGTCGGCATATTCACCCGGTGGTCGTCGATCGGACCGCAGCTGGTGTCTGGCGTACCGCAGATCTCGAGCACCAATTGGGTGATGCGCTCGATGTGCTCAACGGTGAGCTCCGGGTCCACACCACGCTCGAAGCGGTGCCCCGCATCGGTCGAAAAATTGAAACGGCGCGAGCGGCCGGCCACTGCGCGTGGCCACCAGAAGGCGGCCTCGATGTAGATGTGGCGGGTGTCGTCAGACACCGCTGTGGCGTCGCCGCCCATGATGCCAGCCAGCGACTCCACCTGATGGTCGTCGGCGATCACGCCGACGCTGCCATCGAGTGCGACTGTGTTTCCGTTCAAGAGCTTGAGCGACTCGCCTTCGCGCGCCCAGCGAACATCCAGACCACCGTGGATCTTGTCCAGATCGAAGATGTGCGAGGGGCGCCCCAGCTCGAACATCACATAGTTGGAGATATCGACCAGGGGGGAGACGCTGCGCTGACCGCAGCGTGCCAGGCGGTCCACCATCCACTGCGGTGTTGGGGCTGCCGTGTTGACGTTGCGCACGATGCGCCCTGAGAACCGCCCGCACAGGTCGGGCGCGCTGATGCGCACCGGCAGACGATCTGAATGCCCCACCGTATTGGCGGCAAACGCGGGGTGCTGCAAGGGCGCGCCGGTCAACGCCGAAAGTTCGCGTGCAATGCCGTACACACTCAGGCAGTGGGCCAGGTTGGGCGTGAGCTTGAGCGTGAACAGCGTATCGTCGAGCAAGAGGGCTTCACGCACGCTCTGCCCCACGGGCAACCGAGCATCGAGCTCCAGCAGTCCGCCGTGGTCTTCCGACAGCCCCAGTTCGCGCGCTGAGCACAGCATGCCGTGGCTTTCGACGCCGCGCAGCTTGCCCACCTTGATGGCAAAGGGCTTGCCGTCGGCACCCGGAGGCAAGCTGGCCCCCACGACGGCGCAAGGCACCTTGATGCCCACACGGGCATTGGGCGCACCACACACGATGTTGAGCAGTGCGCCCTGCCCCACATCCACCTGGCACACACGCAGGCGGTCGGCATCCGGGTGCTGCACCGCCTCCTTGATCTCTCCCACCACCACGCCACTGAACGGCGGTGCCACGGGGCGCAGTTCTTCGACTTCCAGACCGGCCATGGTCAAGGTGTCGGCCAACTCGGCCGTGCTCAGGGGAGGGTTGCAGAAGCTGCGCAACCAGGATTCTGGGAATTGCATAGTGGAAGCTCGTGTCTGCCGGGGCCCGGGGCCCCGGATATTCGGTCGTCGGCGGAAAAGGCTTACTGAAACTGCGACAGGAAGCGGATGTCGCCATCGAAGAACAGGCGCAGGTCGTTCACGCCATAGCGCAACATGGTCAGGCGGTCCGGCCCCATGCCAAAGGCAAAACCGATGTAGCGCTCGGGGTCGAGGCCCATGTTCCGCACCACATTCGGATGGACCTGACCGGAACCCGCAACCTCCAGCCAGCGACCCGCCAGTGGCCCTGTTTGGAACTGGATATCGATCTCGGCACTGGGCTCGGTGAACGGAAAAAAGCTGGGCCGAAAGCGCAAGACGAGGTCGTCACTTTCAAAGAAGGTGCGGCAGAAATCGGTGAACACCACCTTCAGATCCTTGAAGCTCACGTTCTCGCCGATCCACAGGCCCTCGCACTGGTGGAACATGGGCGAATGTGTGGCATCGCTGTCCACGCGGTAGGTGCGGCCGGGTGCAATCACCCGGATCTCGGGCATGGTCTGTCCTGCATCCAGCAGTCCGCGGTGGCGCTTGACATGCTGCACCGCATGGCGAATCTGCATCGGGCTGGTGTGGGTGCGCAGCAGCAGCGGCGCCTCAGGTGTGCCACCTTCCACGTAGAAGGTGTCGTGCATCGAGCGTGCCGGATGGTCTGCCGGCGTGTTCAGCGCAGTGAAGTTGAACCAGTCGGTTTCGATCTCAGGCCCTTCGGCCACATCGAAGCCCATGGAGCCGAAGATGCGCTCGATACGCTCCAGCGTGAGCGAAACCGGATGCAATCCCCCCGTGCCACGCTGGCGACCCGGCAGGCTCACGTCCAGGGCCTCCGCCTGCAACTGGGCCTGCAGTTCCGCTTCGGCCATGGCCTGACGGCGTGCCGTCAGCGCCGCTTCAATGGCTTGCTTGGCCGCGTTGATGGCAGCGCCCCGGGTTTTCTTGTCTTCGACCGACAGCTGGGCCATGCCCTTCATCAGTTCGGTGATCTGGCCCGACTTGCCCAAGTACTGGGCTTTGGCGTTTTCCAGTTCGGCAGGCGTTGCGCTCTGGGCAAACAGCCGCGTGGCGCTTTCGACCAAGGTGTCCAACTCGTTCATAGTGCTCCCCGGGAAGAAACAAGGGCTAGCGCCTTTTCAAGCCCTAGCCCTTGCTGATGGCGCGGGGTGGCTGCGGGCAGCCACCCCATCGTGAAATCAAGCAGCCAGCTTGGCCTTGACTTGCTCCACGATGCTGCCGAAGGCAGCCTTGTCGTGCACGGCGAGATCCGCCAGCATCTTGCGGTCGATTTCGATCGACGCCTTCTTGAGGCCATTGGCGAACTGGCTGTAGGTCAGGCCCAGTTCCCGAGCGGCCGCATTGATACGAGCGATCCACAGTTGGCGGAACACGCGCTTCTTGGTACGGCGATCACGGTAGGCGTACTGGCCCGCCTTCATCACCGCCTGCTTGGCGATGCGGAAAACGTTGCCACGACGGCCACGGAAACCCTTGGCAAGGGCGAGAACCTTCTTGTGACGGGCGCGAGCCGTTACACCACGTTTGACGCGAGGCATGTGTGTACTCCTTGTTCGTCAGTTATTACAGGCCAGCAAAGGGCAGCATCTGTGCCATGTGACCCATGTTGGTCTCATGCACCGCCACTGCACCGCGCAACTGACGCTTGTTCTTGGTGGTCTTCTTCGTCAGGATGTGACGCTTGAAGGCTTGACCGCGCTTGACGGTGCCACCGGGACGAACGCGGAAACGCTTTTTCGCGCTGCTCTTGGTCTTCATCTTGGGCATTGAAATGCTCCTCGTTGTTTGTGCTCGCGAGGCGTTTGCAAACCGATCTGCAAACTTGTTGGCCCCGAGCCACTTTTGATGCGGAGGTTTCCCTCCGCGTCCACCGCAAGCCAGGCTTGCGATGCCGTCGAAGAACCCGAAGGTCCTTCCACATTGCTGACCAGCCAAAATTCGGGCGGGTCTCAGGCCGCAGGCGCTGCGCCTTCTCCGGGAGCCTTTGCCGCCGGGGCCGGCTTCTTCTTGCCAGGGGCGATCATCATGATCATCTGGCGGCCCTCAAGCTTCGGAAACTGCTCGACTACGATCAGATCGGCCAGATCATCCCGGATGCGGTTCAGCAGCGCCAGTCCGAGTTCCTGGTGCGTGATCTCGCGCCCCCGGAAGCGCAGCGTGATCTTGCACTTGTCACCGTCCGCCAGAAAACGGCGGATATTGCGCAGCTTGATGTTGTAGTCGCCGTCGTCAGTGCCAGGGCGGAACTTGACTTCCTTGATTTCAATGACCGTCTGTTTGGCCTTGGCTTCGGCAGCCTTCTTCTGCTCCTGGTACTTGAACTTGCCATAGTCCATCAGGCGGCAGACTGGCGGATTCGCCGTGGCCGCAATCTCGACCAGATCCACGTCCAGGTCACCTGCCATGCGCAGGGCCTCGGCCAGACTCACGATGCCCAGGGGCTCGTTTTCCGGGCCGGACAGACGCACTTCCGGGGCCATGATTTCCCGGTTCAGTCGGTGCTTGCGCTCTTCCCGCTGCCGACGGTCACGAAATTCAGTAGCTATGGCTCTCACCTTCGATCAAACGCCGCCCGAGGCGGCAACATTGAACCGCTGCACAGCCCCAATGCCGTGCAGCGGATTCGCATCATGATTTGGCGGCGATGTCCTTGGCGATGAGTTCCACGAAGGCCTCTACCGGCATCACACCCAGGTCTTTGTTGCCCCGGGCGCGAACGGCGACCGCGCCTGCCGCCTTCTCTTTGTCTCCGGCCACCAAGATGTACGGAGTCTTTTTCAGGGCGTGCTCGCGTATTTTATACGTAATCTTTTCGTTACGCAGATCGGTCACCACCCTAAGGTCTTGATTTGGCAGCGCTTTTTGCAGCCGTGCAGCGATTTCACGACAGTAATCGCCTTGCGCATCGGTGATGTTGAGCACCGAAACCTGCACCGGCGACAGCCAGACAGGCAGTGCGCCCGCATGTTGCTCGATCAGGATCCCGATGAAGCGCTCCAGGCTGCCAACAATGGCGCGATGCAGCACGACGGGCCGATGACGCTGGCCGTCTTCACCCACAAACTCCGCTTCCAGACGCTCGGGCAGGTTCGGATCGACCTGGATGGTGCCGCACTGCCATTCGCGACCCAATGCATCCTTGAGGGTGTACTCGATCTTGGGACCGTAAAAAGCCCCTTCCCCCGGCAGATACGTGAACTCACAGCCCGAAGCGCGCAAGCCTTCTGCCAGCGCGTTTTCGGCACGGTCCCAGCTCTCTTCGGTGCCGATGCGTTTTTCGGGCCGCGTGGAGAGCTTGTAGATGATGTCGGTGAAGCCGAAGTCGCGGTACACCTTCTGCAGCAGCGTGGTGAAGGCCTTCACCTCCGACTGGATCTGGTCCTCAGTGCAGAAGATGTGGCCGTCGTCCTGCGTGAAGCCGCGCACGCGCATGATGCCGTGCAGCCCGCCCGTGGGCTCGTTGCGATGGCACTGGCCGAACTCGCCGTAGCGCAGGGGCAGATCGCGATAGCTCTTGATGCCCTGCTTGAAGATCAGGATGTGGCCCGGACAGTTCATCGGCTTGAGCGCGTAGTCGCGCTTTTCCGATTCGGTGGTGAACATGTTGTCGCGGTACTTGTCCCAGTGGCCGGTTTTTTCCCAGAGTGTCTTGTCCAGGATCTGCGGGCCCTTGACCTCCTGGTAACCGTTGTCACGGTACACACGGCGCATGTACTGCTCCACCTCCTGCCACAGCGTCCACCCCTTGGGGTGCCAGAACACGGTGCCAGGCGAGTGCTCGTCGATGTGAAACAGGTCCAGTTCGCGGCCCAGCTTGCGGTGGTCGCGCTTTTCGGCCTCTTCCAGCATCGTCAGGTAGCTCTGCAGATCCTCCTTGCTGGCCCAGGCCGTGCCGTAGATGCGCTGCAGCATCTCGTTGCGGTGGTCGCCGCGCCAGTAGGCGCCCGCCACCTTCATGAGCTTGAAGTGCTTGAGCTTGCCTGTGCTGGGCACGTGCGGGCCACGGCACAGGTCTTCGAAGCCGCCTTCGCGGTACAGCGAAACGTCCTCGTTCGACGGAATGCTGGCGATGATCTCAGCCTTGTAGTGCTCGCCCAGGCCCTTGAAGTAGGCCACCGCCTCATCGCGGGGCAGCACCCGGCGCACCACGGGCTCGTCCTTTGCGGCCAGTTCGGCCATGCGCTTTTCGATGGCGGCCAGGTCTTCGGGCGTGAACGGGCGCTTGTAGGAAAAGTCGTAATAGAAGCCGTGCTCAATCACCGGGCCGATGGTGACCTGCGCATCGGGGAACAGCTCCTTGACGGCATAGGCCAGCAAGTGGGCGGTGGAGTGGCGGATGACTTCCAGGCCGTCGGCGTCTTTGGCTGTGACGATGGACAGCGGGCTGTCCTGTTCGATGCGATGGCTGGTGTCCACGACCTTGTCGCCGATCTTGCCAGCCAAGGCAGCCTTGGCAAGGCCTGCGCCAATCGATGCAGCCACCTCGGCCACCGTGACCGGGCCCGGAAAGGCGCGTTGCGAACCGTCGGGAAGCGTGATGTGAACCATGGGAACAATCCTTTGGAATGATGGGGGGCGTCGATCCGAGAGGCGCGCCTTGAGAGCAGGCAAAAAAAAGCGCGGAACCGGTCCGCGCTTTGATGAGGGAGTCGACGATCTCGAGCAGGCGCGAACCACCGGCTCACAGGCCGGACATCCTCCAGGGTGTAGTAGTTCGCGGTGTCATAACCAGGATGCCTTTCTCGCTCTTGCTGGTCGGGAAAAACACACATTCTATCCGCCGCACCTTGCGGCCGCGTGGGCTGCGCAGAGTCCCGCCACCCGCCACGAGGCGATTCCTTACAAATGCTATTGAATAAATAGCACCGAATCCAGCATACAAAAGCACAAGCCTTGCATTTGGCTCAAAGCCTCTGCCCACCATCCGATGGCCTTGCCGGATGCTCAGCCCTGGGTGTCCATGTCCCGCAGCATGCGCGCCACACCGTTCTGCCAGCGCCAGGCGTCGGCGCACATGCGGTCCAAGCCCAACTCGGCCCGCCAGCCCAACAGCGATTCGGCCTTTGCCGGATCGGCCCAGCAGCGCGCCACATCCCCCGGCCGGCGCGCCACCACGTCGAACGGCACGGGGCTTTCGCTCGCCCGCTCGAACGCCCGCACCATCTCGAGCACCGACACCGGCCGGCCCGTGCCAAGGTTGACTGTGAGCAAGCCCGGATGCTCCCTCAGGTAGCGCAAGGCCGCCACATGGCCTGCCGCGAGATCGGTCACATGGATGTAGTCGCGCAGCCCCGTGCCGTCGGGCGTCGGATAGTCGTTGCCGAACACCGCCAACCGGTCGCGCCAGCCGGCCGCCACCTGGGCCACAAAGGGCAGCAGATTGCCGGGCACCCCCTGCGGGTCTTCGCCGATCAGGCCGCTGGCGTGTGCCCCCACCGGGTTGAAGTACCGCAGGCGCGCAATGTGCCACTGCCCGGGCTCCGCGGTGTCCAGATCGGCCAGCACCTGCTCCATCATGAGCTTGGACCAGCCATACGGATTGGTGGCAGAGCAGGGAAAGTCCTCACGGATGGGCAAGGACGCGGGCTCACCATAGACCGTAGCGGACGATGAAAACACCAGCGTGCGTACCTGGGCCGCACGCATCGCCTGCAAGAGCGTGACGGTGCCCGCCACGTTGTTGTCGTAGTACGCCAGCGGCTCCCGCACCGACTCCCCCACGGCTTTGAAAGCTGCGAAATGGATCACCCCATTGATCGGATAGCGCGCAAACACCGCGTCCAGCGCAGCGCGGTCGCGCACGTCTGCCTCCACCACCTCAGGGGCAAAGCCCAGGATCCGGGACAGCCGATCCACCACCGAACGCCGGCTGTTGGAAAAGTTGTCCAGGATCACAAACGGAACTTGGGCCTCTGCCAACGCCACACAGGTGTGTGACCCAATGAATCCAGCCCCTCCGGTCACAAGAATCATGTCGGTACTCCTTGAATCAAGCGCAGCCACCTGCGCGGGTCTTCAGGCGACGGCGCGGTGCCGTCCGGTGGCTCTTCCATGCCGATCATCCGGCTGATGTGCTGCCGCAGCCGAACTTTACGCCACAATCGCCAAGCTTCATTTGATAGATAATTACATAAAGACACATTTTTTGCAGACCGCCACACGTGCGGCGCACAATGTGCGGAAGCTCCAGCCAATCGGCGCTTTGCCCCATCTGGCAAGCGGCCACAACGAAAGCCACGAGCCTTTCTGATGCGATCTCTCAAACGCCTGCTTTGGGCCCTGATGGGTGCCGCCGGGCTGGGGCTCTGGCCCGCAGCCCAGGCGCAGCCACTTGGCACGCCAGCCGTCGCGCTGTATTACGGCCATTCGATTCCGCTGACCGAATGGCGGGCATTCGACATCGTGGTCGTGGAAGCAGACCACGGCCACGACCCGAAGACCTGGCGCGAACGAGGCCTGGAGCTCTATGCGTATGCATCGGTGGCAGAAGCCCATCCCAGCCGGCCGTACCACGCCCGCATTCCGACCGCCTGGAAAATGGCGCGCAACGGCGCTTGGCGCACCGATGTCATTGACCAGACCCCTGCCGAGTGGCCGGAGTTCTTCGCGAATGAGGTGGTCGGCCCGCTCTGGGCCAAGGGCTACCGAGGCTTTTTCCTGGACACGCTGGACTCGTACCGCCTGGCCCAGCAGTTCGACGAAGCAGCGCAGCAGGATGGGCTGGTGCGTCTGCTGGAGACGCTGCACCGACGCTTTCCGGGCATCCGGCTGATCCTCAACCGCGGTTTCGAAATCCTGCCACGGGTACCGGGCAAGGTGCAGATGGTGGCAGCCGAGTCGCTGTATCGCCGCTGGAATGCAGAAGCCCAACGATACGAGGAAGTTCCCGAAAACGACCGCGCGTGGCTGCTGCAGCAACTGCGCACGGCCAAGGAGCAGCACGGCATTCCCGGCTTGGTGATCGACTATGTTCCGCCACACCAGCGCGAACTGACCCGCCAGACAGCCGAACAGATCCGCTCCCACGGGCTGACGCCCTGGGTGACCGACAGCCAGTTGCACACCATTGGCATGGGGGCCATCGAGCCGGTGCCTCGGCGAATCCTGATTCTCTACAGCAGCGCGGAATCACCGGCCCTTCGGTATTCGAACCCGCATCGCTACCTTCAGATGCCGTTGAATCACCTGGGCTACGTGGTGGACTACGCCGACGCACGCGAGCCGCTGCCGGAAGGTGTGCTTGCAGACCGCTATGCGGGGGTGGTCACGTGGTTCTCGGGTTTTCTGCCGGAGCCCCATCGCCGGCCACTCAGCCGTTGGCTGCAAGCGCGCATGGGCGAAGGAATGCCTCTGGCCATCCTGGGCGACCTGGGCTTGGCCCCCGATCGGGCCCTGGCCCAACGCCTGGGCCTGCAAGTGGGAGCAGAAGCGCCACGCTCGCCGCTGCGCATCCTTCGGCAAGATCCGATGATGGGATTCGAGATGCCACTCGAAAACCTGGAGCAGGCCGATCCGTTCCGGCTGGACAACGCCGTGGGTCGGGAAGCCCGCTCGCTCTTGCAGCTGCGCGATGCAAAGGGCCAAGAGTACACAGGCGCTGCGATCACTCCGTGGGGGGGGCTGGCGCTGGATCCGTACGTACTTGCCAAGGTACCAGGCACCGACTTTGCGCGCTGGGTCATTGATCCGTTTGCCTTTGTGACACAGGCTCTGCGTCTTCAGCCGCTGCCCGTGCCAGACATCACGACTGAGAACGGCCGCCGCCTGCTGTTGGTGCACATCGACGGCGACGGTTTTCCCTCTCGCGCTGAATTCGCAGGCAGCCCCCTCGCTCCGGCGGTGCTGCTGCAAGAGGTACTAGAGCGCTACAAGTTGCCAACGGCCATGTCGGTGGTGGAGGGTGAAACCGCACCGCACGGGCTGCATCCCGCAGACAGCAAGGAAATGGAAGACATCGCGCGCCGGATGTTCCGTCTGCCGCACGTCGAAGTGGCCAGTCACAGCTTCGCCCACCCCTACCTGTGGGACCCGTCCAGACCTCACGGCCGATTCCTGGAGGACCCAAGGCTCCCCCAGCACTTGCCCCTGCCTGGCTACAAGATGGACCTCACCCGTGAAATCGTGGGCTCGTCGCAGTACATCAACGAACGTTTGGCACCGCCGGGCAAGAAGGTCAAGATCATGCTGTGGTCTGGCGACACAGCCCCCAATGCCCGCGCGCTCGCAATCACGGAGGACGCAGGTTTGTTGAACATGAACGGTGGTGACACCACGATCACCAAAGCCAACCCCTCGATCACGGCCATTGGTGCACACGGACTGCTGATGGACGGGCAACTTCAGGTGTACGCACCCATCACCAACGAGAACCTGTACACCAACCTGTGGCGCGGGCCTTTCTATGGCTTCGAGCGCGTCTTGGAAACATTCGAAATGACCGACAAGCCCCGGCGCATCAAGCCTGTGGGCATTTACTACCACACCTATTCAGCCAGCAAGCGCGCCGGCCTCAGGGCGCTGCATACCGTCTACAACTGGGCGCTGTCGCAGCCGCTGCATCCGATCTTTGCCTCGGAGTTCATTCACAAGGTGCGAGACTTTCATGGCTATGCCTTGGCCAAGGAAGGCGGCGGCTGGCGCGTGCGTGGTGACGGTCATTTGCGAACCCTGCGACTGCCCTCCGCGCTCGGGACCCCGACACTCGGCCAAAGCCGGAATGTCGCGGGGTTCGCACCCGGGGCAGAGGGCGTGTATGCGCACCTGGCAAGCCCCAGCGCCTGGTTTGTGAGCCGTCCGACTCAGGAGCCTCCCACCGGCCCTTACCTGACCGAGGCCAATGCCAGACTGGTCGGCTGGAAAACTTCCGACGGCGGCAGGCGCGTGGAAGCGCAGTTCCGCGGCCACGGGCCCATCGAGGTCAGCTTCGCGGGCATGACAGGCTGCTCCGCGCTGGCCGACCAGCGGCCGATTGCGCCAACGCCTCTTCCGAAAGCCCAAGCCTCCAGCGTTCCTGGACAAGTTTCTTTCCGTATCCCCCATGCTGCAGCGCAAATCGTCCTACAGTGCGCGTCCCGCTGAGCGGCCCATTCTGGCGCCCGCGTGGCTGATCACGCTGCTGGCATCGCTGGTGGGCGGGGGTTTGTGGATGCTCTACCCCCGTCAGGATCTGGAGCGTCGCCTGGCACAGACCTCCGAGTCGGCACTCTCGGTCGCCTATCTGCACAACCTGCTGCGCAGCGATCCGGAAAACCCGCAACTGCGGCTGCTGCTGGCCCAGCGTCAACTGGCACATGGCGAACTGAACGAAGCCCGCAAGACGCTCGAACCCGCCCTGCAGTCGCCCCGACCCGAGGTGCATCGCGATGCACTGTGGGCCTTGTGGGAGCTTTCATACATCGAGTACCAGCGGACGCCGGACACTGAGCCGCAACTGCGGCAACAGCGCATGAACGCCTTGCGTGCGCAGTTGCATGCGCTCGCCAACGAACAGTGGCCCCTTGAGCGTCAGATGGCCATCATGCGGCTGGCGACGCAGTTCGGAGAACGCCAACTGAGTGCTCGCATCAGCCGTGATATGGCGATGGACCCCGACCATCCCGTCGAAGCAGAGCCACGTTATGAGCGCGCAGCGCGGGAGGCCCTGGGTGTGGGCGACTACGCCGGCAGCGCAGATCTGTACCTGCTTGCCCGGCGCGCCACACAGGACCCGCAGCGTTCTCGGGCTTACTTTCTGGCTGCGGTGCGCGCCCTGCAGTCCGGCAACCAGCCACGCGAAGCTCTCGAACTGGCACAGCGGGAGATCGGCGATCTGGAGGGAGACCGCGACATCCTGATTTTCATGACCGAGCTGGCGCGCGCAGCAGGCCGCCCGGACGTGGCAGACCGCTACGTGCGCCAACTGCTGCGCCTGGCACTGGCGCGCCAGTGGGACACGGAGACGGCCTTGCAGGCGGATGACATAGCGGCGGCCGGGGTGGCCCAAGCAGGGACCCTACAGCCCGTGGCGCAGCGGCGTTTCGATGACGGCGCATCCTGGCTCGGCGGCTCGACCCTCACGCTGCGTACCGCAGCCAGTGCGCCACAGACTGCGCCCGCACGGCCACGCCAGCCTCAGGCACCAGCCCTGCCCTTTGATGACCGCATCTACACGCTCGGCTACGAGGTGTTTCTGGAAAATGGCAAGCAGGAAGATGCCTGGGCTGTGGCGCAGGCTGCTGTACGGCAGCAACCGAACAGCCTGCTCTGGCGTGAGCGTCTTGCCCGAGTGTCAGACTGGACGCAACGCCCAGACGTAGCCCTGGAGAACTGGCTGTATGTGGCCCAGAAAACGCAGCGCGACGACGCATGGCAAGCGGTGCTGCGCCTTGCACCGGGCCAGTTTGACGATGAGGCCCTGGTGCAGGGCCTGCGCTACCAGCTGCGCAAGGAGCCTGGCAACCGCCAACTCCTGGAAGAACTGGTGGACGCCTACGAGCGGATCGGCGACCCCCAACCGGCGCTCGAACTGCTCAGCGCGCAAGCCCACGATGCAGACACCTTGGAGCTGTTTGCGAATCTGGCAGAGCGTGCTGGCAAGCCTGCCATGGGGCTGGAGGCCTGGCGCAAGCTGCTGGCCATGCCGGGCGAGAATACGGCAGAGCGCGCCATGCGGGCAGCGGTGCTGGCCCTGCTGCAGGGCCACGCCGATGAAGGGCTGCGCTGGCTCGAATCGTCAGCCCCGCCCACACAAGCCGACGAAGACGCTGCCGACTACTGGCGCTTGACCGGACAACTGGCCGAGGGTCGGCAAAAGCAGGCTCTGGCCATCAAGGCTTACCGCGCACTGCTTGCACAACCCGATGCGGATCTGGGCGACCATGACGCGCTGATCCGGCTCTTGCTGCTCGATCAGCCATTGGACGCTGCACAGATTGCCGTGCATGCCTGGGAACGTTTTGACCAGCCACGCCATGTGCTGCAGGCCCTTACGATTTATCAGAACCGCAACCAGTGGGACCGCTTCGCCGCACTGCTCGCACGCATCGATGGAAGCCCCAAGGCCCAACGGAGGTCTTTGTCGCGCTTGCGGCAGGAGCCCGAGTTCCTGCGCCTGGTGGGAAGCTACCACCAGCAAGCGGGTCGCATGCAGGAAGCCCGCAGCCACTTCGAGGCTGGGCTGCGCATCAGCCCGGAATCGGCGGACATGCGGCAAGCCCTGATCTGGCTTTTCATCGATGGCAACGATGCCGTATCGCTGCGCACCTTGCTCACACTGCATGAGCCGCGCTGGTCCCGCGATGCGAGCATGCACGACGCGCTCGCGGCAGCCTACCAGGCACTGTCTTTGCCCCAAACGGCGCTCGACCGGTACCTGACCCCCCGGGTGCCTCAGCATGAGAACGATTTTCTGTGGCTGATGAACTATGCCGATGCCCTGGACCAGAACCAGCAAAGTGATCGCGCCTGGCGGCTGCGTCGCACGCTGATGGCACGGCAATGGGAATCGCTGCGCCAGGGGCCCGATGGCCAGCGGCTGACCCCTGCGCAGATTCGTGAACGCTGGCTGACCGAGGAATCGCTGGACCAGACACGCCGCGTCGCGCGCGCCCGGCTGGTGCTGACACAACAGCGCGGAGACCCCGCCCATGAGGTGCTGCGGGAGCTGCTGCGTCTCGATCGGGATGCGCGGCAAGGCTTCTCCAATGCTGCGGCCGAGACCGCGATCGGATGGTTGCAAGACGCCAGCGAATACAGCGCCGAACGCGCGTTTCTCTGGCATCAGTACGCGCGCAACCGCAGTCAGAGGGTGAACCGCCCCCTGTGGGCCGACATTACCGTGGCGCTTGCAGAAGACGACCGCGAAGCCTCTGGACGTCTTCTCGAAACCTTCGACGAGCGATTGCCCCGCTACGACCGTGTCAACGCAGCCCGCGCCGTGCGCGACATGCGCGTGGCACAAAGTGCAGCGTTCGAAGCGCAGGACGCACAGTACGACGACAACCCCACGCACCTGCAGCTCACCGAGAGTCTGCTTGCTTTCAGCCACCAGGCCAAGGTCACGGCGCGCAACGAGCGGTTGGGAGGCATGGAGGAACAGACGCTGGCCGAAAACGTGCATATCGCCATCCACCCGCGGCTGACCCTCCAATTGGGCCACGAGAGTCGGCGGCGGGTCAGTACGGCGCAGCGGGTGCTGATTGATCCACCCCAGGAGAAAGCATTCACGGCCCAATGGCTGTGGACGCATCGACATGGCGAGTCCGTGTTGCGGGTGGCTCGCCGACAGAGTCTGGCCAGCTACACGCCATGGCAGATCGAGCATGAACAACGCCTCGACCACGGGCTATCGGTGCGAGTGTCTCTAGGCGGTGATCTGCAGTCCGACGAAAGCCTGCCACTCCGGCTCGCCGGAATGAAAGACCGAGCGTCCATCACGGTACGGCTACAAGCGACGCGACGCGACGTACTGGCACTTACGCTGGCCAGTGAACGCTTCCATCTGCAGACCGGGGGCCTCGTCGGCAGCAGTCGGCGCGCTTGGCTTGACTACCTGCATGCCTGGCGCATTGAGACACCGAGCGTCGAGTTCGGCGCATTTGGTTCATACCATCAATTCCGCCGCACGGACCCTGCCAGTCTTGGCCCTATCGACCAAGCATATCGTCGGCTCCTCCCCCCCGAATCGGGCCCCACCGATCCTGGCTATTTCCTGCCGGAAAGCTTCGGCTACTACGGCTTGCAGGCCTCGACAAACGTGCGGTATGAAACCGAGTACAGCCGGGCACTGCAGCCGTTTGCTGCTGTCAGTCGCACCTGGCATACACAACTGGGCCCTGGGTACGGATTGCGGCTGGGCTTGGCCGGCAGCGTTCTGGGGCCAGACCACCTGAGTATCCGGTGGGCCATCGGCAAATCTGGTCTGCAGTCCCTGGGGAGCACCCGCGACCTGCAAGTGACCTACCGCCTTCACTTCTGAGTTTTCTGCTGCACGAAAGACGACTATGCGCCACTCTCGACCTCTCATTCACCGGTTCCTGATCGCCGCCTTTGCGGGCTTGCTCGTTTTCCTCTCCGCCTGTACGACGCTCGACCGCGGTACACCGCCGGCGCTTGAGAAGTCTGCAAGCTGGGTGGTACTGCCGTTTGCCAACCATACAGAGACCCCGCTCGCAGGACAGCGCGCAGAAGCCATCGCCGAGGCCCTGCTGCACGCGCGGGGCGTGGGCACGGTCGGCAGGCCCCCCGCAGGTGCTCAGCAGGAAGCCTTGTTCGACGCAGGCGACCAGCGTCGCCAAGAAGAGGCTCTTGCCTGGGCTCGCGAGCAGCAGGCCCGCTATGCCCTCACGGGGAGCGTGGAAGAGTGGCGTTACAAGGTGGGGGTTGACGGTGAGCCAGCCGTTGGCGTGACCCTGCGCATCGTCGACGTGGGCACTGGACGCGTGATCTGGAGCGCTGCGGGCGGCAAAAGCGGCTGGAGCCGCGAAGCCCTGGCGGCAGTGGCGCAGAAGCTGATTCGTGAGCTACTGCAAACCGGTCTGGCCAGCGCCCGTTGACCACGCAAGGCCTGAGCTGCGACATGACGGAAGACACGACAGCCCCGCAAGCACGCCGCCGCGTTGGTGCGGCGCCGCAAGAGCAAGCACGCACGATGGGGCGTGTGTTTCAGTTGACCGGGGCGCTGGTGGGGCGACTCACCACGACCGAGACCCGCCCAACGGTCATGCTCGTGGAGATGCTGCTGCTGCCGCTGGTGACGGTCGCGATCGGCCTGTATGCCAACGCAGAAGATCCGCTGGGCGTACAGGCAGGCTTTCCATGGGTGTGGCTCGCTCCCGTCATTCTGGCTTTGCGGTACGGCCCGTTGGCCGGCCTGGGCGGCGCCTGCATCGTGCTGCTGTGCTGGCTGGCACTGAACATCGGGCACTTCGCGGAGTTTCCCAAGGTGTTCTTCCTGGGCGGCCTGATCCTGGTCATGCTCGTGGGCGAGTTTTCGAGCCTGTGGCAAGCACGAACGCGCCGGGCTGAAACGGTCCAGATGTATCTGGACCAGCGACTGGAGCACCTGGTGCGACAGTACTACCTGCTGCGGCTATCGCATGACCGGCTGGAGCAAGAGCTGATCGGCCGACCGATGTCGATGCGGGATGCCCTTTCGTCCCTCCAGCGGCTAGGCCCCAGTGATGCCCCCGCTGAAAGCGCGCAATTGTTGCTTCGGTTGCTGGCGCAGTACTGCCAACTGGAGACCGCCACGCTTCATGCGGTTGTCGACGATGCAGCGATCGCGCAACCACTGGCGGAGATTGGCACGCCCCGACCGGTGCAACTCGACGATCCCCTCGTCGTACAAGCGCTCGAAACCGGCAAGCTCTGCCACATCAGCCAGGCCCTGGCCTCGCAGCGACAGAGCCAATACCTGATCGTCGCGCCCATGCAAGACCTGGGTGGCACCACCTACGGGCTGCTCGTCGTCCACGAGATGCCGTTCTTCTCGCTGCAAGAGGAAAATCTGCAAACGCTGAACCTGCTGCTCGGCTACTACACGGACGGTCTGTCCGTTCAGACCCTCGCGCAGCCGGTGATCGAGCGCCTGCCAGAGTGTCCTGCAGAGTTCGCCTTTGAAGTGCAACGTCTCGCTCACATTGGCCAAACCACGCGGGTTCCCAGCGTCATCGTGGCCCTGGAGTTTTTGCCGCGCGCGGTGGCGCGCGAGTTGCCTCAGCAAATCCTCCGACTCAAACGCGAACTGGACGAAAGCTGGCTGATTGAAGGGCCGCAGCGGCAGGTCTTGGCGCTGCTGATGCCTCTCGGAGATGCCGCCACAGCCGAGGGGTATATCAGCCGGATTGAGAACTGGTCACAACAAAAAAGCGGGCAGCCTCTGGCGGAGTCTGGCGTGTTCGCCCACGTGATCCCCTTGCCTGCACAGGCCCCTGTGGAGGCCCTGCAACGTATTCAGGATCTTGCCCATGCTTAGCTATAAGCTGGGCGCCGGGGCGCTGTCGCTCGAGATCGCCGCGTGGACCGGCGTGCTCACGCTGGACGGTCACTCGAACACCGCCCTGGTGGCCTACCTGACGGCGCACGCCCTGGCCAGCGCACTGCTGTCGCTGTTTCTGCTTCCACTGGTACGAGGCGCGCGCGCGCGCCCCCGCTGGGCCGTCGCTTCGCTGATGGCTTGCCTGAGTTTTGCCATTCCGGTGGCTGGCTTTGTCGGCGTGCTGCTGGCTGTGATCACCTTGCGGGTGTACCGCAGCCCCATGCTTGCCGACGCATTCGACTCGGTCGTACTGCCGCAGTTCGATCTGCATCAGCGCATGCAAGGCAGCTTCCGCCAAGCAGGACTGCGCTCGTTCCTCGGCAATGCCCAAGCGCCCATGTCTGCGCGCATGCGCGCCATGGTCGCCCTTCAGTATGTTTCGGGCAGGGTCGCATCGCCTCTGTTGCGCACCGTGCTGAGCGACCCCAGCGAAGACCTGCGCTTGCTGGCGTACGGCATGCTGGATACGCTTGAAAAGCGCATCAACCGGTCTATCGATGCCGAACTGGACGCCCTGCGCCAGGCAGAGGCCCTGGCAGACGGCAGTGCGTCCCGGGCCGCCCGCAGCGAATCTGCGCGACGGCTCTCCGACTTGTATTGGGAACTGATCTACCAGGACCTCGTGCAAGGCGACCTCCGGTTGCACGCGATCCAGGAGTCTTTGCGCTATTGCGATCGGGTTTTGCAGGAGGAGCCAAACACACCGGCCCTGGTTCTGCGGCGCGGTCGCCTGCTGCACCTGCAGGGACGCCTGAGCGACGCCGAACAGGCCTATCAACGGGCCCGCGCGCTGGGACTTCCTGCCACACGGGTTCTGCCCTACGAGGCGGAGATCTGCTTTGAGCGCCGTGACTACCGCGGCACCCAGGCGCTGGTGCAGGAGCTTAGCCAATGGAGTGCCCTGCCCCGCCTGCGGCCGGTCGTGGATTATTGGAAGCAGTCATGAGCCATCCCCACGCCCAGGACGCCGATATCGCACTGATTCTGGAGGGCACCTTTCCGTACGTGAGCGGAGGGGTGTCCAGCTGGATCAACCAGATCATCCGCGCTTACCCCGAGTACCGCTTCGCCATCGTTTTCCTGGGCAGCCGAAGAGACGACTACCAGGCCTTCCGCTACCAGCTGCCGGACAACGTGGTGCACTTTGAAGAGCACTACCTGTACGGACACCTGGGCGCCCACGGGCTACCCGCGCGCCGCAAAGGAGATCGCGAAGCCTTCGAGCTCGTGCGGCAACTGCTGGATCGCTTCGAGAACGCCGGTGGCCGCGAGGCGGCCATGTCCATCTTTCAGGAGATCACGCGACACATGGAGCCCGGGGGCAAGCTGCAGCTCGACGATTTTCTCTACAGCGAGCGCGCCTGGGAGATCATCTGCGACAGCTACCGCCGCCACTGCACCGATCCGTCCTTCGTCGATTTCTTCTGGACGGTGCGCATCATGTACCAGCCCCTGTGGATGCTGTCCAAGGTGGCCCGTGAGCTGATTCCGGTAAAGGTCGTGCACTGCGCTTCCACAGGCTACGCGGGCTACCTGGGAGCACTCCTGAGCCGCAGTCGCAAGATCCCGTTGATCCTCTCGGAACACGGCATCTATACCAAAGAACGCAAGATCGACCTCTTCAAGAGCGAGTGGATCCGGGACAACCGCAACGTCTTTCAGCGCGATCCGACGGAGCTGTCGTACTTCCGGCAAATGTGGATCCAGTTTTTCGAATGGTTGGGGTTCTTCTGCTATGACGCGGCCGATCCAATCATTGCGCTGTACGAAGCGAACCGGCTGCGCCAGGTCACCGACGGCGCTCGTCCGGAGCGCACCTTCAACATCCCGAACGGCATCCAGTTGTCGCGCTTTGTACCGATGCGGGCCAAGCGCCCTGCCACGCCGCCGCCTGTGCTGTGCCTGATCGGCCGCGTTGTGCCCATCAAGGACATCAAGACCTTCATCCGCGCGATGCGCCGTGTGGTCAACCAGATGCCCGAAGCCGAAGGCTGGATCGCAGGCCCGGCCGAAGAGGACCCGGCCTACGCCCAGGAATGCCACAACCTCGTGCGCAGCCTGGGGCTGGAATCGCAGGTCAAGTTCCTGGGCTTCCAGAAGGTGGAAGACCTGATGCCGCGCATCGGGCTGACCATCCTGTCGTCGATCAGCGAAGCGCTGCCGCTGGTGATTCTGGAAGGCTATGCCGCCGGAGTGCCCGTGGTCAGCACCGATGTGGGCTCGTGCCGGCAGCTCGTCGAAGGACTGGACGATGACGACCGGGCACTGGGTGCCTCGGGCCGGATCGTCCCCATCGCCGACCCGCAGAGGCTGGCAGATGCCTCTCTAGAGCTGCTGCAGGACACCGCCACCTGGGAGGCCGCCAGCCGCGCGGCCATTGCGCGGGTCGAACGGTACTACACAGATACGATGATGTTTGACCGGTACCGCAAGGTGTACGAAGACGCCTTCGCCCGATCGGCCGAGGTGCACTGATGGCAGGTATTGGTTTTGAGCTGCGCAAGATGCTGCGCAGGAACACGCTGGTGAGCCTGCTGCAGGCCTATGCCTACGCGGGGGTGATTGGCTCGGGCCCGTGGGTGTTCTCGATTGTGGGCATCCTGCTGATCGGGATTTTCAGCGCCAGCGTGGTCACGCCATCGGTGCTGGTCACGCAGTTTCAGACATCGGTCACCTACCTCGTGGCCGGCAGTCTCATCCTCACAGGCCTGGTACAACTGGCGTTCACGCGCTTTGTTTCAGACCGGCTGTTCGAGAAACGGCGCGACAGCATCCTGCCCAACCTGCACGGGCTGCTGCTGGTGGTGCTCGCGGTGTCGTCGCTGCTGGGCACGCTTGGCCTGTTCACCGTGCTGGACAACGAAGGCGTGCTCTATCGCCTGCTGATGCTTGCGGGCTTCACGCTGATGTGCGCCGTATGGGTGCTCACTGTGCTGCTGTCCGGCATGAAGCGCTACAAGGCCATCGTCGGGCTGTTCGCGATGGCCTACACCCTCATCGTGGTCAGTGCGTTGTTGATGCGCCCCTGGGGCCTCGAAGGCTTGCTCGGGGGCTTTGTACTGGGCAACTTTGTGTTGCTGGTGGGCATGTGGGTGCTGGTGGTGCGCGAGTTCAATACACCCGGCCCCCTCATCGCCTTCAACTTTGCGGACAAGCGCCTGCTGTACCCCTCGCTGATGGCCATCGGGCTGCTCTACAACCTGGGCATCTGGGCTGACAAGTTCATGTTCTGGTACTTCACCCCTACGTCGGAGCCCATCATCGGTGCGCTGCGTGCGTCGGTGATCTACGACATTCCGGTGTTCCTGGCCTACTTGTCCATCATTCCGGGCATGGCGGTGTTTCTGGTGCGGATCGAGACCGACTTCGTCGAGTACTACGACAAGTTCTACGACGCGGTGCGCAGCGGCGGATCGCTCGAATACATCGAGTCGATGCGCGACGAAATGGTGTACTCCATCCAGCAAGGGCTGGCCGAGATCGGCAAGATCCAGACGCTCGCCATTCTCGTCACCTTCGTGGCGGGCCCGTGGCTGCTGTCCTGGCTGGGTATCTCGCGCCTGTACCTTCCGCTGCTGCATGTGCAGGTGATCGGTGCAGGCCTGCAGGTGGGCCTGATGGCGGTGCTCAACGTGTTTTTCTATCTCGACCAGCGGCGCGTGGTGCTGTTGCTGTGCCTGCAGTTCGTGCTGCTCAACATCGCACTCACGGGTTTCACGCTGTACGCAGGCGCGGCCCTGTACGGCTACGGCTTTGCGCTGTCCACGCTGCTGACGCTGTGCACGGGCCTGTATCTGCTGTCGCGGCAGCTGAACCGGCTCGAATACGAGACCTTCATGCTGCAATAGCCTTGGCGCGGGGTCTGGCAGCCCCCGAAGCGATGCAGATTTCGGTATGGTCTGGTTTTTGACCTTTTGCTCCAGACCCGACCATGCCCACGCGCCGCACCACCCCCACGTTTTTCTGGCCCCTGCTGGCCCTGGCGGGCGGCCTTGCGGCCTGTGGCGGAGGCAGCAGCGAGCCCGCAGCGCCCGCTGTGCGGGTGGAATTCCTGCAACCCGCACCAGACAGCGTCGCCAACCAAGGCCAGACGCTGGCACTGGCCGTGCGCGCCTTCGCAGGCGATGCGGTGGTGGACAACGGCACCGTGGTGAGCTTTTCGGCCAACGCATTGTCAGCGGGAACGGCCCGCACCCAGACCGGCCAGGCCAGTCTCTCGTGGAGCGCAGCCCCGGTGGGCGCGGTGACCCTGCAGGCCAGCGTCAGCGTGTCGGGGCAAACCGCGTCTGCGCAGCGCACGGTGTGGGTACGCCCCACGCCGCAACCGCTCGAAGTGCTGGTGCCCGCCTACTTCTACCCCAGCGGCAATGGCACTCGCGATTGGGAAGCGCTGGCCACCGCAGCACAAGCCCAGCCGGGTGTGCGCATCACGGCCATCCTGAACCCGGCCAACGGCGTTTTTACCAGTGCTGACGCCAACATCCAGCGCGCGGCGTCGGCTTTTACGGCGGCCGGCGGCGCAGTGGTGGGCTATGTGTTCACCCGCTACGGCACAGGCACCCGTTCGCTCGACAGCATCCGGGCCAACATCGACGCGTACCTGAGCCTGTACGGGCGCGGCATGGTCAGCGGGTTCTTCATTGACGAGATGGCCGCCACCACAGACCGGCTGGCGTTCTACCGCGCGATCTACGACCACATCAAGTCGCGCGACCCAGCGCTGCGCGTCATTGGCAACCCCGGCATGTGGCCGGTGGCCGACTACGCCACGGTGGCCGACACGCTGGTCACCTTTGAAGGGCGCAACAGCGCGTTCCGGACCTACGCCCCCCTGCCGAACAATGGCTGGATGGTGGCCCAGCCCAACCGCCGCAACGCCGTGCTGGTGCACGACACCCTGACCTGCGGCGACATGCAGGCGGCTGTGCAACGCGCCGCCCTGGCCAGCTCCAATGTCGGCCATGTGTTCATGACCTCGCTCGAATACGACTTTGCGACCAACACGGGCAATCCGTGGGCAGGGCTGCCCCCGTACTGGAACACGCTGGTGCAGACGGTGGGCGCGGTCAACCAGGGCACAGCCCTGCCTGCCTGCTGAAGGCCGGCAGCCGCGCCACCGCATCGCCCGCAAGAGGCGATGCCCATCACGGGCCAGGGCCTGCGCCGCGCGCAGCGCTTCAGGCGTGCGCTTGCTGGATGCGTGCCAGCAGCGCCTGGGCCTGCGGGTCGGTGCCCGGACGCCCGGCGCTGGCGCGCAGGCTCTCCAGCAGACGCTCCAACACTGCGGCTTGCGGCAGCAGCGGCCCGAGAAAACGGGCGTTGCCCCCCTCTCCGATGAGCAGCGTGGGAAAGGTCTCCACGTCGAGGTCGCCGGTCAGGTCTTCATCGTCTTCAATATCCACCCACAGCCAACGCTCGTAGGGCGAAGCCGCAGCGGCCAGGCCGTCGAACAGCGCCCGGTACTCACGGCAAGTGCCGCACCAACCCGCGCACAGGCACACCACCCACCAGTGCGAAGCGGGCTGGGTGTTGTCGGTCGATACAGGGGGGGCAGACAATTCGGTCACGCAGGGGGCCTCAGAGGCCGCGCCGCTCGCGGGCGCGGTAGATCTCCATGGTACCGACTCCAGGCGCCTGATTGCCCCAGCTGTTGCGCACAAAGCTGGTCACCGCCGCGATGTCTTCGTCGCCCAGCACCTGCTGGAACGGCGGCATGCCATGCGGGCGCGGATGCCCCGCCGTGGCGGGCGGATAGCCCCCCAGCAGCAACACGCGCACCACATTGGTCGGGTCGTGTAGCAGCACCGCGCGATTGCCCGCCAGCGCCGGAAACGCCCCAGGCTCGCCGCGGCCGTCGCTGCCGTGGCACTGGGCGCACTGGGCCTCGTACACCTTGGCACCGCGCGCCATCACGGCCGCCGGGGGTGCGGCGGGCTTGGGCCGCGCCTCGCCTTCGGGTGGCAAGGCCTGCAGGTACACGGCCATGGCCCGCACGTCCTCGTCGCTCAGGTATTGCGTGCTGCGGAACACCACCTCGGCCATGGGGCCGATCACCGATGCGCCCGGTGCCACGCCGGTGCGCAGCAGCGCCACCACGTCGGCTTCGGTCCAGTGCTGCAGGCCGCCCTCGTCTTCGCGGTTCAGCGCCGGTGCATACCAGTTCTGCACCGGGATCAGCCCTCCGCCCAGGCGTTCGGCCGCTTGCGTGGCCCCCAACGCATTGCGCGGTGCGTGGCAGGCGGCGCAGTGGCCCAGGCCCTGCACCAGGTAGGCGCCGCGGTTCCAGTCGGCCGATTGCGCGGGGTCAGGAGTGTGCTCGGCCGGGCGGAAGTACAGCGCCCGCCACACGGCCAGCGCGGCCTGCGTGTTGTACGGAAAGCGCAGCGCGTGCGCGCGCTGGGGCGTATCGGCCGCGGGCACGGTGCGCAGATAGGCCAGCAGCGCGTCCGAGTCCTCGCGCGTGATGCGTGTGTATTCGGTGTACGGAAAGGCGGGGTACAGCAGCCGCCCATCGCGCGAGCGACCGTGGTGCATCGCACGCCAGAACGCATCGCGCGTCCAGCGGCCCACCCCATGTTCAGGATGCGCCGTGAGATTGGAGCTGAACACCACGCCAAACGGCGTTTCGATACCGCGCCCGCCCGCGTAGGCGGCCCCGCCCACGGTGGTGTGGCAGGCCATGCAGTTGCCCACGCGGGCCAGGTAGGCGCCGCGCTCCACCTGGGCCGGGGTGTCGGGTGCGGCGTCGGGGCCCAGCGGGGCCTCGCCCGCCTGGTTGATCCACGCCACCCAGGCTGCGGCCAGCATGGCCAGTGCCAGCAGCCCGGCGCCCAGCCAGGCCTTGCGAAAACGGCGCGCGCTCATGAGCGGCCCCCGGGGGCGATGCGCACATCGTCCACCCCGCCGCAACGCAGCGGCAGCGGCGCTGGCAGGTGCGTGGCCGGATGGCCCCGGCCCGGCACCGGCTGGCTGGCCAGCCAGGCGGATACAGCGCTCACGTCCTCGGCCGTCATGCGGCGGGCGATGTCGGCCATGCAATCGGGCGCATGGGCGCGGCGCTGGCCTGTGGCCCAAGCGCCGAGCTGGCTGTTGAGGTAGTCGCGCGGCAGGCCCAGCAGCCCCGGGATGGAGGGCGCCACCCCGGTCATGCTGCCGCCGTGGCACTGCACGCAGGCGGGCAACTGGCGCGACGGATCGCCCTGGTGCACCAGCGCACGGCCGCGCTCGATCTGCGCGGCAGACACGTCCAACCGAGCGGGCGGCGGGTACGGCAGGTCCAGCGCCGCAAAGTACGCGGCCATCTCGCGCAGGTAGTCGTCGGTCAGGTGCTCGATGAGGTAGGTCATCTGCGGGTAGCTGCGCCGCCCGTCGCGGAAATTGAGCAACTGGTTGGCCAGGTAGCCGGCAGGCTTGCCCGCAATGCGCGGAAAGTAGCCGTCGGGGGTGGAGCGCCCCTCTTTGCCGTGGCAGACGGTGCAGGCCAGCACGCGCGGGGCCATCGAGGCATCGACGGCTGTGGTGCGGGCCGCAGGCGCGGAAGCAGCGAAGGGGGCGGACGAGGACGCAGCCGGGGCGGCCACCGCTGCGCCCAGCAGCCCCCCGAGCAAAGCCGCCCCGACAACGCGGGCGGCCTGGCGGCAAAACAATCGGACAAGCATGGGGGGATTGTCCTGCGAACTGGAAGGCTGAACGGTCTGCGCGGGCACTGTCGCCCAGCCCACCCGCACCACGCGCATGCCCACGGCGGCCAGAGGCTGCGGGCACACACACCAGCCCCAACCCTTTCAGACTTGAAGCCCAAACGGCCGCTCGTGCTTATAAGTCAAGCACGAGCAGCTATCAAATGTATAGCAAATGCCTGAAAACAATGCGACCGGGAACGCCAGCCTGCCCGCCCTGGTATGCACCGCCCCGCGCGCAGAAGTCAGCCAGAGGCCAGTCAGGGTCCGGCGCGGCCGCGAGGCCGCTCGCCTTCAGCCCAGCGCGGCGGCCACCAGCCGCTGGGTGTAGGGGTGGCGAGGTGCGTCCAGCACGGCGTCCACCGACCCGGCTTCGACCACGGCACCGTCCTTCATCACGAGCACCTCGTGCGCCATCGCGCGGATGACCTCCACGTCGTGCGTGATGAGCAGATACGCCAGCCCCTTGTCGTGTTGCAGACGCTGCAACAAACCCAGCACCTGCTGCTGGATGGTCACATCCAGCGCGCTGGTGGGCTCATCGAGCACCAGTACCTGCGGATCGACCACCAGCGCCCGAGCCACCGCAATGCGCTGGCGCTGCCCGCCCGAAAACTCGTGCGGATACCGCGCAAGCAGCCCCGGAAACTGCGCCTCGGTCAGCCCCACTTCGGCCAGCACCGACAGCACGCGCGTGCGGCGCTCGGCCAGCGGCAGCGTGGGCGCATGCACGCGCAGACCCTCGCCCACGATTTCTTCAAGCGTGAGCCGCGGCGACAGGGACGAGAACGGGTCCTGGAACACCACCTGCACCACACGGCGCAGCGCCTGGTTGGGCGGGCTGTTGCGCGTGGCTGGGGCCTGCCAGCCGCGGCCCGCGACTTCGAGCGTGCCAGTGCTGGGCAGCAGGCCCAGCAAGGCCTGCGCAAGCGTGGACTTGCCCGAGCCCGATTCGCCCACCACGCCCAGCGTGCGCCCGGGCAGCAGTTGCAGCGACGCGCCCTGCACCGCCACAAACTCGCCTTTGCGGAACCAGCCGCGCACGCCGGGCAGCGGCACCGGATACACCACGCGCAGGTCGGCCGCGCGCAGCAGCGGCGCGGCCGCGGGGCCCGGCGACGGGGGCTCAGGCCCGCGCTGGGGGCGGCTGGCCAGCAGCTTGCGGGTGTAGGGGTGCGCGGGGTTCGCAAACACCTCGGCCACCGGCCCCTGCTCGACCACCTGGCCGCGCTCCATCACCGCCACGCGGTGTGCAAAGCGGCGCACCAGCGGCAAGTCGTGCGTGATGATCACCACGGCCATGCCGGTTTCGCGCTGCAACGCGTCCAGCAGATCGAGGATCTGGCCGCGCAGCGTCACGTCGAGCGCGGTGGTTGGCTCGTCGGCCAGCAGCAACGCAGGTTCGCTGGCCAGGGCCATGGCGATCACCGCGCGCTGGCGCTGGCCGCCGCTGAGCTGGTGCGGGTAGGCGCGGGCGCGCCGCTCGGGCTCGGGGATGCCGGTGCGCGCGAGCAGCGCCACGGCCTCGCGGGCCGCGGCGTCGGCGGACAGCGCCTTTTTGAGCTGCAGCACCTCGGCAATCTGCGCACCCACGGGCATCAACGGGTTCAGCGCCGTCATGGGCTCCTGGAACACCATCGCGATCTCGCCGCCGCGCACGGCGCGCATGTCGCGTTCGGGCAGCGTGAGCAGGTCGCGGCCGCGCAGCAGGGCTTGGCCGGTGATCTCGGCATCGGCCACCAGGCGCAGCAGGCTCAGGGCGGTGATGGTCTTGCCCGAGCCGGACTCGCCCACCAGGGCCAGCTTTTCGCCCGCGCGCACGGTGAAGCCCACGTCCTGCACCACGGTTTTGGGGCCAAAACGCACGCACAGGTTCTGGACCTGCAGCAGCGGCGTGGAAGAAAGGGTGGGAGCCTCGCTCATGCGGTCAGGGGCGTGTTCATTGTTTGCGCGGGTCGAGCGCATCGCGCAGCGCGTCGCCCATGAAGGTGAGCAGCAGCAGCGTCGTCACCAGCACGCCAAAGGTGGACAGCGAAATCCACCACGCGTCGATGCTGTTCTTGCCCTGGCTCAGCAACTCGCCCAGGCTGGGTGTGCCCGGCGGCACGCCCAGGCCCAGAAAGTCGAGCGAAGTCAGCGCGAGGATGGCCGCGCTCATGCGGAACGGCAAAAACGTGACCACGGGCGTGAGGCTGTTGGGCAGGATGTGCCGCCAGATGATCTGCGCATTGCCCACGCCCAGCGCGCGGGCCGACTTCACATAGTCGAGCTGGCGGTTGCGCAGGAACTCGGCGCGCACGTAATCAGACAGCCCCATCCAGCCAAACAGCGACAGTAGCACCAGCAGCAGCGACACGCTGGGCGCAAACACGGCGCTGAAGATGATCAGCAGGTACAGCTCGGGCATGGAGCCCCAGATCTCGATGAAGCGCTGGAAGGCCAGGTCCGTCTTGCCCCCGAAAAAGCCCTGGATGGCCCCCGTGAGCACGCCCAGCACCACCCCCGTGAGCGTGAGCGCCAGCGCAAACAGTACGCTCACACGAAAGCCGTAGATCAGCTGCGCAAGCAGGTCGCGCCCCCGGTCGTCGGTGCCCAGCCAGTTGTCGCGCGACGGGGCCGAGGGGTTGGGCGCCTTGGCAAAGTAGTTGATCGTCTGCGGGCCGTAAGGATTGAGCGTGTACAGGGCCCAGTTGGAGCCCGCCGTCAGCCGTTCGCGGATGAAGGGGTCGAGGTAGTCGGTGGGGGTCTCGAAGTCGCCGCCGAAGGTTTTCTCGGGGTAGTCCTTGAGCATCGGAAAGTAGGTCTGCCCCTCGTAGCGCACTACCAGCGGCCGGTCGTTGCTGATCAGCTCGGCACACAGCGACAGCAGCACCAGCGCGCAGAACGCCACCAGGCTCCAGTAGCCCAGCCGGTTGCGCTTGAAGCGCAGCCAGGCACGGCGCGAGGGCGACAGCGAGGGCGGTGACATGGCCGCGCCGGCCGTGGGCAACGACGGGCTGGGGGCCTCGGCGGCGTGGTCGAGGGCGCTAGTCGAATTTGACACGGGGGTCCACCCACACGTAGCAGAGGTCGCTGATGAGCTTGGTGACCAACCCGATCAGCGTGAACAGATACAGCGTGCCCAGCACCACGGGATAGTCGCGGCGGATCACGCTCTCGTAGCTCAGCAGGCCCAGGCCGTCGAGCGAGAACAGCGTTTCGATGAGCAGCGAGCCTGCAAAAAACGCCCCGATGAACGCGGCCGGAAAGCCCGTGATGATCGGGATGAGCGCGTTGCGGAACACATGCTTCCACAGCACCTGGCGCTCACTCAAGCCCTTGGCGCGGGCCGTGAGCACATACTGCTTGCGGATTTCTTCGAGGAACGCGTTCTTGGTGAGCATGGCCGTCACGGCAAAACTGCCGAGCACCATGGCCGTGACGGGCAGCGTGATGTGCCAGAGGTAGTCCACGATGCGCGCCCCCCAGCTCAGCTCCTCCCAGTTGGAGGACGTGAGCCCGCGCAACGGAAACCACTGCAGTTGACCGCCAAAGATCACCAGCAGCGCCACGCCGAGCACAAAGCCCGGAATCGCATAGCCCACCAGGATGATCAGCGTGGTGACCAGATCGAACCGCGAGCCCGCGCGCACGGCCTTGGCCACCCCCAGGGGCACGGCCACGAGGTAGCTGATGAAGAAGGTCCACAGCCCCAGGCTGATGGAGACCGGCAGCTTTTCCTTGACCAGCGTCCACACGTCCTTGTTCTGGAAGAAGCTCTTGCCCAGGTCAAAGCGCGCAAACTGCCCCAGCATCTGCAAAAACCGCTCGTGCGCGGGTTTGTCAAAGCCGTACAGCGCCTTGATCTGCTCGATGCGCTTCGGATCCACCCCCTGCGCGCCGCGGTATGCAAAGCCACCGCCTTCGGCCCCGCCGCCCGCGCCAGCCTTGGCCTCGGCCAGGTACTGCTCCACTGGGCCACCGGGCACGAACTGGATCACCACAAAGGTCAGTAGCAGCACGCCGAACAGCGTGGGCACCATGAGCAGCAGGCGTTTGAGGATGTAGGCCAGCATGGGCGTGGGCAAGGCGTTTGAGGGCAGCGGGTCAGCGCCGTGCGTCGGCCGGGCCTGCAGGGCTGCGGGCCCACCAGGTGTCAATGGCCCAGCCCTCGCCGCTGGCGTACGGGGGCATCTTCTCGGGCCGCGCCAGCCGCCAGGTGTTGTAGGCCATGCGGTGGGTGGAGGCCGTCCACTGCGGCACCAGGTAATGGCTGTGGGCAATGATGCGCTCGAGCGCATGGCAGGCGGGCAGCAATTCCTGCTCAGAGCGCGCGCCCGTCATGGCACGGATCATCGCATCCACGGCCGGGTTCTTCACACCGGCGAAGTTGCCCGAATCTTCGGTGTCGGCAGCCTGGCTGCCAAACATGTCGGCAAACTCCTGGCCGGGGTTGTGCGTCCCCTGGAAGGCCAGCGAGGTCACGTCAAAATCGAACTTCTGCAGCCGCTGCTGGTACAGCGCGAAGTCCACCGACCGGAAGCGCAGCGTAATGCCCAGCTTCTCCAGGTTGCGCGCCCAGGGGCTGATGGTGCGGATGCCGCCCTCGTTGCTGTCCATGTATTCGAGCACAAAGGGCTCGCCGCGCGCGTTGCGCAGCACGCCGTCCTGCACCTCCCAGCCCGCGTCTTTGAGCAGGGCCTGCGCGCGGCGCAGGTTGGCGCGCAGCGACGAATCGCCATCGGTGCGTGGCGGCACCGTCATGGGCCCGAAAGCGGCTGCCGGAATGTGCTTGCGCCAGGGTTCCATCAGCGCCAGTTCGGCGGCCGAGGGCGTGCCGCTCGTTTCGCAGGCGGTGTTGCCGAACAGGCCGTTCACACGCTGGTAGGCGCCGTAGAACAGCTGGCGGTTCATCCATTCGTAGTCCAGCGCCAGGCCCAGCGCTTCGCGCACGCGCACATCCTGCAGCAGCGGGCGGCGCGTGTTGAGCACGTAGCTCTGAAAGCCCGAGGGCAGCTGGTGGCGGAATTCGCCTTTCACCAGCTCGCCGCTGTCGAACTTGCGGCCCGTCACGCGGCGGGCCCAGTCGCCCGCGCTGAAAAAGCGCATCAGGTCGAATTCGCCAGCCTTCAGCGCCTCCAGCCGCGCGGTGTTGTCTTTGTAGATCTTGACCACGATGCGGTCGAAATTGGCTGTGCCGCGGCGCACGTTCAAGTCGCGCGCCCAGTAGTTCGGGTCGCGCTCGTAGGTGATGTCTTTACCAAAACGCACCGGGCCGATGCGGTAGGGGCCGCTGCCCAGCGGGATGTCGGTGACCACTTGGTCAAAGGGCTTGGCCTTGCCGTTTTCCACGCCCCAGTCGCGGCTGAACACGGGCAGGCCGCCCACGGTCAGCGGCAGTTCGCGGTTGGGCGTCTTGAAGCGATAGCGCACCGTGCGGTCGTCCAGCACATCGACCCCGGCCACCTCGGCCAGCAGCGTCTTGTAGGCCGGTGAGGTGTGCGGGCCCATCAGCGTGTCGAAGCTGTGCTTCACGTCCTGCGCGAGCACCGGCTTGCCGTGGTGAAAACGCGCCTCGGGCCGCAGGCGGAAGGTGGCCGACAGCCCGTCAGGCGCCACCTGCACGTCTTCGGCCAGCAGGCCGTAGCCGGTGGCGGTTTCGTCGAGCGCGCCGATCAGCAGGCTGTCGAACATCAGCTGCGACAGGTAAGCCGGTGCGCTGCCCTTGATGGTGAACGGGTTGTACTTGTCGAAGGTGGAGGTGCGCAGGTTGCTGACCAAGCGCAGCTCGCCACCCTTGGGGGCCTGCGGGTTCACGTAGTCGAAATGCGCGAATCCGGCCGCATAGCGCGGAGTACCCCACAGGGCATAGGCATGGGCTGCCCAGGCGGGCAGCGCACACATCCAGAGCAGACAGGACAGCCACAGGCGCATGCGACAATTCTGCACCACGCAGGCGGCGCCGCTGCGGCTTTGCGGGCATTTCCCGATGCCCCGGCCGCCCTCCCCGGCGCTGCGTCCACTGCGATCTGACCACATTCCAAGGAGAACACACATGGGGTTTCTGACCGGCAAAAAGCTGCTGATCACGGGCGTGCTGTCCAACCGTTCGATTGCCTACGGCATTGCCAAGGCCTGCCGCGCCCAGGGCGCCGAGCTGGCTTTCAGCTACGTGGGCGAGCGCTTCAAGGACCGCATCACCGAATTTGCGGCCGAGTTCGATTCCACCCTGGTGTTTGACTGCGACGTGGCCGACGATGCGCAGATCGAACGCCTGTTTGCCGACCTGTCGCAGGTCTGGCCCAAGTTCGACGGCTTCGTGCACAGCATCGGCTTTGCACCGCGCGAAGCGATTGCGGGCGACTTCCTCGAAGGCCTGTCGCGCGAGGGCTTCCGCATTGCGCACGACATCAGCGCCTACAGCTTCCCGGCCATGGCCAAGGCCGCCCTGCCCTACCTGAACGACAAGTCTTCGCTGCTCACGCTGTCGTACCTGGGCGCGCTGCGCTCCATCCCCAACTACAACACCATGGGCCTGGCCAAGGCCAGCCTGGAAGCCAGCGTGCGCTACCTGGCCGAAGCCGTGGGCCGCACCGCCGACGGCCGCGCGATCCGCGCCAACGGCATCAGCGCCGGCCCGATCAAGACCCTGGCCGCCAGCGGCATCAAGGACTTCGGCAAGCTGCTCTCGCGCGTGGCCGACGCCTCGCCGCTGCGCCGCAACGTGACCATTGAAGACGTGGGCAACGTCGCCGCGTTTTTGCTGAGCGACCTGGCCAGCGGCGTGACGGCCGAGATCACCTACGTGGACGGCGGCTTCAGCCAGACGGCGGGCGTGAGCCGCGACACGGTGGGCTGATGGCTCCCCGGCCCTGGGCGGCCGGATCCAGACTGAGCACCAAAATGGCTGCTCGTGCTGATCAATCAAGCACGAGCAGCTATTTTTTTGATAGCGAATCAGCGCCATGAAGGCGGGGCGTCTGTGCGATGGCCTGCCCCTGTCAGGGGTTCTAACGCCCGCCGCGCCACTCGCCTGCGCATGCGGCCGTGCCCCGGCCCACCAAACCCCTGTGCCAAAACAAAGGCCCGTGCTTGTCTGGCAGGCACGGGCCGCTCTGTTTTCGATAGCGCCTGTGTGGACCTCAGTGAGTGAGGCACTGAGGCTGCGCACCGCGGCACAGGCCGCTGCGCCGAGCCTCAGGCCGCCGGCGCGCTCTTGCGGCTGCGACGAGGGGCCGCTGCCGGCTTGGCCGCGGGTTCCACGGCCACGCAGTCGGCGTAGTAGCGCACGTTGCCCTCGTCGTCCTCGATCTCGACCAGACCGTGGATATCGGTCTCGAAGCCCGGGCAGAGCTTGGAGAACTCGCGCGAGAACTTGAGATAGTCCACGATCTTCTTGTTGAACACCTCACCCGGGATCAACAGCGGAATGCCCGGCGGGTACGGCGTGATCAGGCTGGTGGTGATGCGACCCTCAAGGTGGTCGATCTCCACGCGCTCGGTCTTGCGGTGCGCGATGTGGGCGTAGGCGTCGCTGGGCTTCATCGCGGGCGTGAGGTCCGACAGGTACATCTCGGTCGTCAGGCGCGCAATGTCGTACTTGGCATAGAGCTGGTGCACGTGCTGGCACAGGTCCTTAAGCCCCATGCGCTCGTAGCGCTTGTGCTGCTGACAGAACTCCGGAAGGATGCGCCACATCGGCTGGTTCTTCTCGTAGTCGTCCTTGAACTGCTGCAGCGCGGCCAGCAGCGTGTTCCAGCGGCCCTTGGTGATGCCGATGGTGAACATGATGAAGAAGCTGTAGAGGCCCGTCTTCTCCACCACCACGCCGTGCTCGGCCAGGTACTTGGTGACGATGGACGCCGGAATACCCGTCTTGTCGAACTTGCCGTCGAGATTCAGGCCCGGCGTGACGATGGTGGACTTGATCGGGTCCAGCATGTTGAAGCCGTCGGCCAGTTGGCCAAAGCCGTGCCACTTGCTGCCGTTCTTCTTGCCCTTGCCATCGCTGCGGATGATCCAGTCCTCGGCCCGGCCCACGCCTTCTTCGGCGAGCTTCTCGGGGCCCCAGACCTTGAACCACCATTCGTCCTTGCCGAACTCCTCGGCCACCTTGCGCATGGCGCGGCGGAAGTCCAGCGCTTCGAGCAGGCTTTCTTCGACTAGCGCGGTGCCGCCGGGCGGCTCCATCATCGCGGCTGCCACGTCGCAGCTGGCAATAATGCTGTACTGCGGGCTGGTCGAGGTGTGCATCAGGTACGCCTCGTTGAACAGCGGGCGGTCGAGCTTGACGGTCTGCGAGTCCTGTACCAGCACATGGCTGGCCTGGCTGATGCCAGCCAGCAGCTTGTGGATGGACTGCGTCGAATACACCACCGAATGCTTGGGGCGCGCGCGCTTCTTGCCCATGGCGTGGTAGCTGCCATAGAAGGGGTGGAAGGCCGCGTGCGGCAGCCAGGCTTCGTCGAAGTGCAGGTTGTCCACATAGCCATCGAGCATCTGCTTGATGGTTTCGGTGTTGTAGAGCACCCCGTCGTAGGTGGACTGCGTGAGCGTGAGCACGCGCGGGCGCACGGTCTTCGGGTCCACGCCCTTGAGCAGCGGGTTCGCGCGGATCTTGGCCTCGATGGCCGTACGCTCGAACTCGCTTTGCGGGATCGGGCCGATGATGCCGAAATGGTTGCGCGTGGGCTTGAGGAAGACCGGGATCGCGCCGGTCATGATGATGCTGTGCAGGATGGACTTGTGGCAGTTGCGGTCCACCACCACCACGTCGCCCGGGGCCACGGTGTGGTGCCACACCATCTTGTTGCTGGTGGACGTGCCGTTGGTCACGAAGAAGCAGTGGTCGGCATTGAAGATGCGCGCCGCGTTGCGCTCGGATTCGCCGATCGCGCCGTTGTGGTCCAGCAGCTGGCCCAGTTCTTCCACCGCGTTGCACACGTCGGCGCGCAGCATGTTCTCGCCGAAGAACTGGTGGAACATCTGGCCCACGGGCGTCTTGAGGAACGCTACGCCGCCCGAGTGGCCGGGGCAGTGCCACGAGTACGAGCCGTCTTCTGCGTAGTCGAGCAGCGCCTTGAAGAACGGCGGCTGCACGCCTTCGAGGTAGGCCTTGGCCTCGCGGATGATGTGGCGGGCCACGAACTCCGGCGTGTCCTCGAACATGTGGATGAAACCATGCAGCTCGCGCAGGATGTCGTTGGGCAGGTGGCGCGCGGTCTTGGTCTCGCCGTGCACATAAATCGGCACATCGGCGTTCTTGCGGCGCACTTCGGTGATGAAGTTGCGCAGGTTCAGCACAGCCGGGTCCAGGTCGGGGCCCGGGGTGAACTCCTCGTCGTCGATCGACAGGATGAACGCGCTGGCCCGGCTTTGCTGCTGGGCGAACTGGCTCAGGTCGCCATAGCTGGTGGCGCCCAGCACCTCAAAGCCCTCGGCCTCAATCGCCTGCGCCAATGCGCGGATGCCCAGGCCCGAGGTGTTTTCGGAGCGGTAGTCTTCGTCGATGATGACGATGGGAAAGCGGAATTTCATGCGCAGCCTCCATGCCAGGCGTGCCCCGCCGGCCCAAAAAAACGAAATAGGCGCGAAGTGTACGGAATCTGTGTGTCCCGCCTTGGTTCTGCCATTCTTTTGACCCAGAATGTGGTGCACTGCACACAAACAAAACACGGGCGGAGGACACACCCATGGAGCAATCCACCCTGTGGTGGCTGATGGCAGGCGCGGCGGTGATCGCCGAGCTGCTGACCGGAACCTTCTATTTGCTGATGCTGGCCCTCGGTCTGGCGGCGGCTGCGCTGGCGGCCCATCTGGGGGCTGGCTTCACGGTGCAGTTGCTCGCAGCAGCCCTGGTGGGCGGCGGCGCAGTGGCCATCTGGACGCTGGTGCGCCAGCGCCGCGCCGCGGGCGATGCCGCCCTAGGCGCGGGCCAGAGCGCCAGCCTGGACATCGGCGAGACCCTGCACATCGACCACTGGAACCCCGATGGCACAGCCACGGTGCGCTACCGCGGCGCGAGCTGGGTGGCTGTGCACCGGCCAGGCGTGGTGCCCACCACCGGGCTGCACCGCGTGGCAGAGCTGATGGGCAACCGGCTGGTGGTCGAGCCGGTCTGACGGCGCGCCCACAGGGCCGCAATGCGTTCTTGCGTCGTGTCGGCACCGCACTGAAGTTGCCGGCGGTCTCGTCTCATTCCGAAAGGCTTTTATGGAAATCGCAGCCGTCCTGTTCATCATCGCGGTGATCTTCATCGCCCGCTCGGTCAAGGTCGTGCCCCAGCAGAACGCGTGGGTCAAGGAGCGGCTGGGCAAGTACGCAGGCACCCTGAACCCGGGGCTCAACTTCCTCGTCCCCTTCATCGACCGCGTGGCGTACAAGCACAGCCTCAAGGAGATTCCGCTCGATGTGCCCAGCCAGGTGTGCATCACCAAGGACAATACCCAGCTGCAGGTGGACGGCATCCTGTACTTCCAGGTCACCGATCCGATGCGCGCCAGCTACGGATCGAGCAACTACATCATGGCGGTGACGCAGCTGGCCCAGACCTCGCTGCGCAGCGTGATCGGCAAGCTCGAACTGGACAAGACCTTCGAAGAGCGCGACATGATCAACGCGCAAGTGGTGTCGGCCATCGACGAGGCGGCGCTCAACTGGGGCGTGAAGGTGCTGCGTTACGAAATCAAGGACCTGACGCCGCCCAGCGAGATCCTGCGCTCCATGCAGGCCCAGATCACCGCCGAACGCGAGAAGCGCGCACTCATCGCCGCATCCGAAGGCCGCAGGCAAGAGCAGATCAACATTGCCACGGGCGAACGCGAAGCTTTCATCGCCCGCTCTGAAGGCGAGAAGCAGGCCGAGATCAACAAGGCCCTGGGCGAAGCCGAAGCCATCAAGGCCGTGGCCGATGCCACCGCCCAAGCCATCGAGCGCGTGGCAGCAGCCATCCGCCAGCCCGGCGGCGAGCAGGCCGTTCAGCTCAAAGTGGCCGAAAAAGCCGTGGACGCCTACGCCCGCGTGGCCGCCGACGCAACCACCACGCTGGTGGTGCCGAGCAACATGACCGAGGTGTCGGCGCTCATCAGCTCGGCCATGAAGATGGTGCAGGCGCAGCAGCGCACGCCATGAGCGGCCCCGGTGCCGGAGCGTTCCAGCCAAGTTGCGGGGAACACCCTGATTGCATGGCTATAATAGAGGGCTTCCGGAGAGGTGGATGAGCGGTTTAAGTCGCACGCCTGGAAAGCGTGTGTGGGCTAATCCCCACCGCGGGTTCGAATCCCGCCCTCTCCGCCACACATGAAAGCCCGGGTCACGCAAGTGGCCCGGGCTTTTGCTTACGCGGCGCACATTGGCTGCGGCCTGCCCATCATGGCCTGGGCCCACAGACCGTAGCGACTGCGCACTGCTCCCGGGCCCGGGAGCCCAAGCCTCCCGAACCACACGCAACACTGGCCAATTGGCACAAAGGCAGCTTCAAAGGCGTTGAGGCCGCTCGTGCTTATTAATCAAGCACGAGCAGCTCACTTTTTGATAGCAATCAGCCTCAACCGGCGGCCCAGCGTGCCACCTGCACGTACAGCGGAATGCCCAGCAGAATGTTCAGCGGAAAGGTGATGCCCAGCGACAGGCCGAAGTACAGCGAGGGGTTGGCCTCCGGGATCGCGTGCCGCAGCACGGCTGGCACCACGATGTACGACGCGCTGGCCGACAGCACCATCAGCAGTGCCGTATCGGCCACCGGCAGGCTCAGCAGCTGGGCCAGTGCCAGGGCGATGCCAGCATGGACCACCGGGCCCAGCACCGCGTACACGATGAGCACCGGCGACTGCGACCGGGCCGCAGCAAAGTGACGCGCCACCAGCAGACCCATGTCGAGCAGGAAGAAAGCGAGCATGCCCTTGAACAGGTCGCCCGTGAAGGGCTGCATCATGGTCTTGCCGGCTTCGCCGCTGAGGTAGCCCACCGCCAGCGAACCCAGCAGCAGCAGGTGCGTGCCGTCGGTGAACGACTCGTGCAGGATGCGCCGCACGGCTGCGCCCGAGCCGCTGCCGCCTCCGGCGGTGAGCACGGCCTGCCCGCCGCTGCCCACGGTAACGCTGGCCGGTGCGGCGGCGTTGTGCCGGATGGCGCTGGCCAGCAGCACCGCCATGACGATGGCCGGTGACTCCATGAGCACCATGGCCACCGTCATGTGGCCCGGGGCGGCCAGGCCCTGGGATTCAAGCACCTGGGTGGCCGTGACGAAGGTGACGGCGCTGACCGAGCCGTACGAGGCGGCGATGGCGGCCGCGTCAAAACCACTGAGGCGCCGCTTGAGCAGCTGATAGCCCAGGGCGGGCACGATGAAGGCCATGGCCATGGCGGCCCCCAGGCTGGCAAACACCTGCGCGTCCAGCCCGGTCTGCGACAGCGCAAAACCACCCTTCATGCCCAGGGCCATCAGCAGGTAGAGCGACAGGAATTTGGAGATGGCCGGGGGAATCTCCAGGTTGGAACGGACGGCTCCGGCCAACACGCCAAAAACGAAGAAGAGGATTGCGGGGTCCAGTAGGCTTTGCATGAGGTTTCTCCAATTCCGGCGAATGCTAGGGAGATTCAAGCATCCTGTTAAATGGATTCCATCGCACCGCAGCATTTATAAAAACAAATGCATCGACCCGAAAAGTGTCTGGACGGTGTCTCGCCTCAGCGGAAATCGCGGCTGCTCGTGGCCAGGCTACCCAGCCAATGGCTCAGATCGGCGAGGCGGTCGGCCACCAGGTTGCACACGGCCCCTTCGCGCTGCCAGCGGCCGCGCACCGCGAGCAGGCGCGATTCCAGCAGCACCGCACGCTGTGCCTCGCGCACATGCGGCCAGACGATGACCTGCGTGGAGCCGCATTCGTCCTCCAGCGACACGAACATCGTGCCTTTGGCGGTTTCGGGTCGCTGGCGTACGGTGACGATGCCCACGGTGCGGACCCGCGCCCCGTCGGGCAGTTGGCGCAGTTCGGCCGACGTGAGCAGTCGGTGCTGCTGCAGCCGCGGGCGCAGCAGGGCCAAGGGGTGTGAGCGCAGCGTGAGCCCGAGGCTTGCGTAGTCGCGCAGCACTTCCTCCCCTTCGGGCGCAGGGGGCAGAGGCACGGGCAGATCGGCTGGCAGGGAGCCCTGCAGCAAGGGCGGCAGGCGGTGGGTGGCGGCGGCGGCCCAGGCCTGCTGGCGGCGGTGCCCGGCCAGGCTTTCGAGCGCGCCTGCGGCTGCCAGGCGCTGCACCATGTGCCGATCCACCTGCGCACGCTCGGCCAGGTCTTGTACGCCGGCAAAGGGCCGCACCGCCCGTGCCTGCACGATGCGCCGGGCTTCTGCGGCCCCCAGGCCGTGCACCATGCCCAAGCCCAGGCGCACGGCCGCCCCGTGCAGCGTGGCTCCGACCTCGCTGTGCTGCACATCGACGGGCAGCACCTCCACCCCGTGGCGGCGCGCATCCTGCACCAGTTGACTGGGGGTGTAGAAGCCCATGGGCTGGCTGTTGAGCAAGGCGACCAGAAAGGCTGCGGGCTCGTGCCGCTTGATCCAGGCCGAGGCATAGACCAGCAGCGCAAAGCTGGCGGCGTGGCTTTCCGGAAAGCCATACTCAGAAAAGCCCTTGATCTGCTCGAAGATGGATTCGGCAAAGGCACGGTCGTACCCCCGATCGACCATGCCATCGACCAGCCGGTGGTAGTAATGCCCCAGCCCGCCTTTGCGCTTCCAGGCGGCCATGGAACGGCGCAGGCCGTCGGCCTCTCCGGCCGAAAAACCGGCGGCCAGCATGGCGATCTGCATGACCTGCTCCTGGAACACGGGCACCCCCAAAGTGCGCTCCAGCGCCTGGCGCAGGGCCTGACTGGGATAGGTGACGGGCTCGCGCCCTTGCCGACGCTGCAGGTAGGGGTGGACCATGCCACCCTGGATGGGGCCGGGCCGCACGATGGCGACCTCGATCACCAGGTCGTAGAAGCAACGCGGCCGCAGGCGGGGCAGCATGCTCATCTGCGCCCGGCTTTCGATCTGGAACACGCCCACGGTGTCGGCTTCGCAGATCATGTCGTAGGTGGCGGCATCTTCCGCCGGAATGTCCTGCAGGCGCATCGGCTGGCCGCGGCGCTCGCCGATCAGATCAAGCGCCCGGCGCAGGGCCGTGAGCATGCCCAGCGCGAGCACATCCACCTTGAGCAGCCCGACGGCATCCAGATCGTCCTTGTCCCACTCGATGACGGTGCGGTCGGGCATGGCGGCGTTTTCAATGGGCACGGTGCGACACAGCAGATCCTGCGTGAGCACAAATCCGCCGGTGTGCTGCGACAGATGCCGGGGAAAGCCGATCAGTGCTTCGGTCAGGTCCACCCACTGGCGAATGCTCGGGTCCTGCGCGTCGAGGCCCAGCTCTGTCAGTCGCTCTTCGCGCACCTGCAATCCATCAAACCAGTGGTGCCCCTGGGCCACAGCGTCCAGCCACTGGGGCGGCAGGTCCAGCGCCTTGCCCACATCGCGCAGCGCAGAGCGCGGGCGGTAGCGGATCACGGTGGCGGTCAGGGCCGCACGGTCACGCCCGTATTTGGCATACAGGTACTGGATCACCTCTTCGCGTCGCTGGTGCTCGAAGTCGATGTCGATGTCGGGCGGCTCGTTGCGCTCGCGCGAGATAAAGCGCTCAAACAGCACCGACATGCGGGCCGGATCCACCTCGGTGATGCCCAGGCAATAACACACCACACTGTTGGCGGCCGAGCCGCGCCCCTGGCACAGAATGCCGCGCCCGCGCGCGAACTGCACGATGTCGTACACGGTGAGGAAGTAGTGCTCGTAGCCCAGATCGCCAATGAGATCCAGCTCATGCGCAATCTGATGCTCAATGCGTTCGGGCACGCCGTCTGGCCAGCGGCGCGCAGCCCCTTCGTGCGTCACCTGGCGCAGGTGCTGCATGGGCGTGCAGCCAGGCGGCACCACCTCTTGGGGATAGCAGTACCGGAGTTCGTCCAGACTGAAGCGGCAACGGTCGGCGACCCGTACGCTTTCGGCCAGCAAATCCGGTGGGAACAGTTGGGCCAGCCGCATGCGGGGGCGCAGGTGCTGCTCTGCATTGCGCTGCAGCAGCACCCCGCATTCGCGCAGCGGCCGACCGTGCCGCACGGCGGTCAGTACGTCCTGCAGCGGCTTGCGAGATCGCACATGCATGTGCACATGCCCGACCGCCACCAAGGGAATGGCGGTGTTCGCCGACACGACCTGCAGCCGCTGGAGCCAGCGCATGTCGTCCAGACGGCAGGGTTGCTCAACGCCGATCCAGCAACGCCCCGGGAACCGGGCCAACAGCCAGCGGCCCAAAGCGTGCAAAGACGCATCGGTGGCAGAGCGCTCCGGGCAAGCCAGCACCACGCAGTCTGCAAGCGTGTCGGACTGCACCTCGTCTGGCAGCAAACGGTATTGGCCCTTGGCACTGCTGCGCCGCAACCGGCTGATGAAGGCACACAGGTTGCCATAGCCCTGCCGATGACAGGCAATGACCACCAGCGCGAATGCGGGTAAGCCTGGCGCATGACCAGGCGGCGCTGCCGCCAGATGGAAATGCGCCCCCACCAACAAGCGCACACCCGCGGCCTTGGCCGCCACATGCGCGCGGACTGCACCGGCCATGCTGCATTCGTCGGTGATGGCCAGCGCCTGGTAGCCCAACTGGTGGGCGCGCTGCACCAGTTCCTCCGGATGGCTTGCACCTTTCAGGAAGGAAAAATTGGAAAGGCACCAAAGCTCTGCATAGTCTGGCAATGCCAGCGGCTCGGTCATGGTCCGCCGCCCTCACCCAAAGAAGCCGTGCAAAAACCACTGGGGTGGCGCGTGCCCCATCCGCCGCTGAAACACCCACAGGAGGCCGGCTGCAGGGCTGTAGGCCAGCCAGTAATCTCGGCGCTCCCGCGGTGCTGCCGAGCCCTGAGCCTGCTCCCACCACCCCACCTCAACCCGATCAGGCCCCAGCAGCAACTGCAAGGGACCGCGGTACACCGGGCGATGCGCGCGTACCGCCAGGGCGAGTGGCTCCGGCAGGAGCCAGGCAGGCACCAACCCCGGGGGCGGCGAGGGCGCGACAGGCTTGTTGGGGCGCGCACGCGCAGGCAAACCAGGCTGCCAGGTCTGCATGCGCTCAGGCCGGTGGTCTGAATGCGGCACCAGAACCCGCACTGCATCTGGACCCAGCCGCGCCTGAATGCGCTCCAGCATCTGATCCACCGCCATCTGCTGTCGGGCAGGATCGGGCAACCAGGAGTGGCTGTGTGCGACGGCAGGCACCCAGGTCTCCAGTCGCAATGTCAAGCGGTTGACGGGCGCACGCAAAGCCTGCTGCGCCAGATGGGCCGTCAGGAGCGCAGAGAAATCTGTGACGCGGTGCATCGGATGCGCAGAACGAACCCAGACCTGACCTGGCATGTCGCGCTCATCGCGCGCCCTGTGCTCGTATCGCCATCGCAGCTCCAAAGCAGTGGCCCCCTGCTGGCGGGCTGCCAGCCATTCTTGCAAGGCTTGCAGCAAAGGGATGGCGAACGCCAACAACTGCTCGACGGTGGTTGCGCCCTCTGGGCAGTCCAGGCTGCGTTCAAAGTGTTCGGCTGGGGCCAGCCACTGGTACGCCTCTGGCTGCAATCCGTACGCCTGATCGAGCAACCCCAGGGGGGCTGCTCCCACGCGCGGCACCAGCAGCACGCGGGGCAGTCGCCTGAACTGCCCGAGTGTCTGACAGCCCATCGCATGCAGGTCGGGCATGCAGGCTTCGAGTGAAGGCAACGCACTGAGAGGCAAAGAATCCAATACCTCCCACCACCGCGGGCCGAAAGCCTTGGGGATCGTGCTGTGCGAAGCCTGAGAAAGCAACGCTTGGGCCGCAAGGCCCGTGGGTGCCCACGCCAGCAGAACGCTTTGCTCGCGCGCCCAGGCCCGCACTCGCCGCTGTAATGCGCCCTCCCCCCCAAACAAGCGCAGACTCATGGACACATCGGCCAGGACGACGCCCTGCAGACATGCCACCCGAGGGGTGAGTGTCCACAGCCACTGCACCAGCGGACATTGCTCAGGCGGTGAGAACGCGCCGCTCGGTGGACTGAACTTCAGTGCGACCCAGTGGCCAGCCATGTACATCCCCTTGCATCGAATCACCCTGCACCCGTGCAGCCAAGACCTGCTCACGTGGCAACGGGAGTGCATCTTTTACGCCTGCGGGCAACGCTCGGATCAGCAAGGTTTTCTCACACGGTTGCGCACGGCGCTTAAGAATGCGCACCGCCAGATGCCAAGGGTCGTGAGGCTCGATCCACAAGCGCAAGGGCGCTGGCGTTGCAACACCGGACGACCCGGATTTGATGGGACGAAACCAAAAGACAGGAAGTCCTCCTGCCTCTGCTTTGGTGTGCAGCCTGCGGACTTGATCGTTTCGTAAATGGGGGATCCACAACATGACGATGCCATCGGCTTGCGCTTGCAACACCTGCTCCACCAGCCACAACGCATCTGCCAACCGAGGCGCATGCAAGCCCACAACAGAACGCCAGAACGGCCCCAAGGCAGCAACGCCTGCTGCCTGCAAAGCAGCAGGAGGTGTTACCAGGTACACATGGCTCGGTGACTGCACACAAGACTGAAGTGCGGGCTGCAAAAGCCGCCATTCGCAGTGGAACCCTTCTGGCACACCAATTTCAATCAACCCTTGGCGGGGCCATCCGCGACCCGGAAGCTCAGCATCCAACAGTGCGAATCCCGTTGAACTGGTGTTCGTCAGCGCATGCGCAGCAAGCAATTCGCTTCCGCGCCAAACCCTGCCCTGCAAATGAGAAGGCAATGGCAGTGGGGAGATGCTTGCTCCCCCCGCACGAAGACCGAAATGAGGACTACAGAACACGGCAATACTGTTTTTATATACAGTATAGCGTTGTGCCTCTATGGCTGCTAGCACGCACGAGAGCGGTACCAAGCTCTGGAACAGACATGGTTCTCCCGACGATATCGACGAACGTAAGCGTGCACGCAATGGAGCCGCATGGAGATCCGTTGGGGCTGTTCCTGAAGTCGCTCAAGCGGTAC
>NZ_BAABEX010000006.1:0-20701 GCF_039540375.1 Acidovorax lacteus | reverse complement strand
CAGCCCCAAAAGTCCCTGGTTCATGGTCAGAAGCCTCCCGCCAGCATGGGCACCACGTCAAAGCTCTCGGCGTTGTGCGTGCTGGCACGCAGGCTGCCGTTGGGCGGGATGACCAGGGCCAGGTTGGAGAGCACCGCACGGAACGCAGGCACCGTGCCGCTGGGCGTGATGGCCGTCACAGGCACTTCGGTCAGCAGCAGCGTGGTGGTGCCGTTGTTGACGAACAGGCGCACCATGCCGGCCGTGGTGGTGCCGGTGGCGGCGATGCTGATCGAATCGACCCGCGCGCCGGTGGAGCCGGCCTGCAGCACGGTGCCCAGGGTGCCGGTGCCGTCGCGGTTGGTGTTGGCAGTGCTGATGCGCGCGCCGTGGGCAAGTGGGGTGCCGGCGTAGTTTTGCTGGTTGATGGCCATGGTCAGATGACTCCGGTGTTGTGGATGAGGTACTGGGGCACGGGGTCGCCGCCGCTGATGCGCGTCCAGCCGGTGGCGTCGAGTTGCGGGTCGATGGCGCTGGCGCCGCTGGTGCGGCGGCGGTAGCTCTGCAGGTCGGCCGGGGACCACACCACGACGCCCACTGCGTAGGTGCCCGCCACCCACATGGGCGCGCCTACGGCGGCGATGGCTGCGGCGGCCTGGGCGGTGGCGGTGGTGGCGCTGGCTTCGGCCTCCACCGCGTTGTTGAACACGTTGGCAGCCAATGCCGTGAGGTCTGTGCGCAGCTGGGCTTGCGCCAGGCTCCAAGGGTAGGCCCGGTTGTTGAAGGTCGTGCGGTCGTTCGGGTCGGGCGCGGCCGGCAGGGCCTGCACCGGCGGCGGTGCGGTGGGCATCAGGTGAGTCCTTTCACGAGCAAATCGAAGGTGGCATTGCCGAAGCTGTCGTAACTGAGCGAGCCCGAGCCGATGCCGAAGGTGGTGAGGCCGCGGTAGCCGGGCCGGTCGGTGGCGATCCAGGCCACGGGCTTGTCGAGCACCTCTTGCACCATGGCCAGGGCGTTGTCGGCCTGGTCGCGCGGCATGGCCACGCGGGCGCGCAGGTTGGTGGCGCTGTGGCGGCGCACGATGGTGGTGGTGCCATCGTCTGCGGTGTTGATGTAGCTGTACGTCACCGGCTCTGCCGATGCGCCGTGCTGAGTGCCGCCCCACTCGCCCACGCCGATGAGCGGGCGGTAGTCGCCCACCACCAGCATGCCCAGACCCACAGGCACACCTGCAGCCGCGCTGATGGTGAGCGTGAGTTCGGCCGTGGGCCGGATGGGGATGCCGGTGAACACCAGCTTGTTGATGGGCCGCAGCGGGGAAAACAGGTATTCGTACCAGCCGAGTGGGTCTTCGCTCAGGAAGCCGGTGCGCGTGTAGATGACCGCGCCGCCCGGCGCGTCGCGCACCGTGAGGGCGTACTGGCTGCCCACCAGGCCATACAGCGCCACGGCGTTGAAGAAGCCCGGCGACAGCACGTAGGTGAGGCTGGCGGTGGCGTTGGCCCGGGTGCTGGTGTACGCATCGAACGGCGCCCAGCGGGCGGTGGGGCCCATGTCAACCCAGCGGGTGGGGTCTGCCTCCGGAACTGGGCTGGCGGCGCTGGTGTGCGCCACGGCGCAGCGGTAGCGGCGGTGGGTGGTGGCGCGGATCACCTCGGCACTCTGGGCGTAGGCCACGCCCGCGCCGCTCCACAGCTGCTCGCCCGCCGCGGGCTCGGCAATGGTGGTGCCCGCGCCGATCATGGCGTCGGTGATGTCGATGGGGGTGATGATGTTCATGCGAGCTTCACCAGGGTGGGCGCCTCGGGGTTGCCGTTGGTGGCGTTGGCGGTGCGGCGCATCTCGAAGATGAGCTGGTCCATCTGGCGGCGCAGGGCGGTGATTTCTTCGCGCGTGGCGCGCTGCTCGCTGCTGTTGCCCGCCATGCCTGGGTTGGCTGCCGGGTTGTAGGGCGCTGGCACGATGGCCTCGCCCTTGTGCACCATGGCCAGCATGTCGTGCGGCACGTAGTTGGTGCCCACGGCAAACTTGGGAACGGTGTAGCCGTACTCTTCGAACAGGCGGGCCACGTCTTCGGGGCGGTAGCCGTTGGCGATGGCGATTTCGCGGTAGTCCACCCCGTAGGCGTTGGCAGCCTGGGCAAGCGCGCCGACCGATGCACCCTTGTTGCCGTCGCCAAAATCGAGCGTGCGCGTGAAGTCGCGGATGCTGGTGAAGCGGGCCACGGCCGTGGGGTCGTTGATTTCGGTGCCCCCAGCCCCGAAGAATCCCGAGCCGGGCTTGCTGGGGTTGCCCGCACCGCCACCGCCGCCGATGACGAAGCCACCGCTACCGCTGCCAGAACCACTGCCAGTGGCCTCGCCCGCGGTCTCGGGGAACATCTTGCCGGTGAGCGCAAGGATGGCGTCTTTGACGCTGAGCGTGGCCTCCACCCCTTCGTTGGCGATGCGCACCTGCTTTTCCCAGTATTTCAGGGTCTCTTCCAGGGCTTCGAGCTGGGCTTCGGCGGTGCGCTGCAGGCGCTCGGCGTCGCTGAGCTGCTCTCCGGCCAGCTGCTGCAGGGCCTCCAGCTCACCGGCCAGGCGCAGCTGGGCAAAGCGCTGCTCGGCCACGCTGGCAAAGTTCTCCAGCCCCAGGCCGCCGCGGGCGGCGCCAATGGCGTCGGCCAGCCGCTCACGCTCAGGCAGGTAGCCAGTGGCGCGGGCAGTGGCCAGGGCCTGCGTGATGAAGGCCTGGCCGATGGTGGCATTGGCGGCCGGGCCAATGGCCTCGGCACGCAGTTCTTTGATGCTGGTGGCCAGCAGGTCGAAGATGCCGCGCAGGTTCTCCACCGTTTCGCGCGCCGCGTCGATGCGGGCGCGCAGCACGTCGCGCTCTTCAGCCACGGCGCGCTGCAGGGCTTGCAGGGCCTTGTCGCGCTCGGCACGCTGGCGCTGTGCCACCTGTTCGGCCGATTCGTTGAGCTCGGCAAAGGCGTCGCTCACGTTGAGCAATGCGGCCGCGGTGGCGGCGACGTCTTCGCCCATGCCCAGCACGGCCGAGTTGGCGCGCACCAGGTCGCTGACGCTGGCCTCGATTTCGGCCTGGGTTTTGCCCGCTCGGAACACGTCGCCCAGGTCGGACATGAAGGCGCTGAGCGCCTCGCGCCGGGCGGGGTCTGCGGCGGCGTTGCCCAGGAATTCTGCGTTGAGCCCGCCGTAGCCCGCCAGGCGGTCAAAGTTGGCCTGTCCGCCGCCGCTGATGAGGCTGGAGGGGTCTTTGATGAGCGCGGCCACCAGCTGCTGGCGGCCCGCTTGCTGCTCGTCTGCGCGGCGCAGGGTGTCTTCCACCAGCGTGCGGAAGCCCTCGCGCCCCTGCGGCTTGGCAATGCCCAGGCGGTCAAATTCTTTGTCCACCTGCCGCTGCAGGTTGGCGCGGCGCTCTTCGTCGGTGTAGAAGTTCTGGTAGAACCGGTCGAGGTTGCCCAGCAGCTTGTCGAAGCCACCGGCGGCCTGGGCCAGGGCGGCGGCGGTGTCAAACGCGATGTCGGCCAGGTCGCCCAGGTTCATGGCATCGAACGCGCCGCGCAGCTTCTGCACACCCTGGATCTGCTCGTTGATGGCCAGCAGCAGCGCGTCGGCCGCTTCGTTGGTGAGCGCCTCGGCATCCACTTTGCCGATCTTGTCTTTGATGGACTGCGGGATGTCGCCCGCCTTCTGCAGGGCCTGGATGGTGGCTTGCTTCAGATCGAGGCTGAAGTTTTCAAGCGCGGTCTTCATGTCCGGGCTCTGGGTGCTGGTCTGCTCGAACAGCGTGCCCGCGTAGTTGTCGCCCTTGCCGCTCTCGCCGAAGGTCTGCCCATCCGACAGCGTACCGCCCGCGAACACACCGCCGCGGCCCTTGCCCGAAGTCTCAAACCCGGCCTGGAAGGCGGTGAGCGACAGGCTGGAGCCCAGGCCCTTGAACAGCGCATTGATGCTGCCCACGGTGCCGTTGATGGCCTGCTTTACGGCGTCGTCGTCGTACTTGCCCGCGCCGAAGCCTGCACCTTCCAGGTACACGGCGCCGCGCTGGTCGGTGATGCTGCTGGTGCCGCGCCGGTTGTTGGTGAGCACGCCATCGTCGAAGACGTATGCGTACTGCCCGCCCGAGCGGCTTTCTCCGCGCGTGGCGCGGGCGATGGACAGCAGCGCTGTGACGCCCAGCATGATGGGGCCGAGGGCGCCCACAATCGTGCCGATGCCACCTGCTGTTGCGCCCGAGCTGATGAGCCCAGTTCCAAGACTCAGCGTGGACCCTAGATTGCCCGCCATGAGGCCTGAAAAGCCTGTGGCCAGACCAGCGCCAAAGTTGCCCGCCAGGGCGCCAACGCCGCTCAGGATGCCACCGGCACTGCCCAGAATGCCTCCGCCCGCTGACGCGGCCGATGCAGCAGCCGCCGGACCAGAAAAGCCCAGCAGGCCGGTGAGGCCCATAGCAACCGGGCTCACGATGGCGCTGATGATGGGCCGCAGCACCAGCGTCTTGAACATGTTGGCGATGGTGTCGCGCAGGTTGCGGGCGAAGCCTTTGCCGCTCTCGAAGCCGCGCAGCAGCGCGTCGGTGAGCGACTGCTCGATGCTGTCGGCCGTGCGCTTCCACTCGGCGGCTGCGGCGTCGGCGGCGTCTTTGTTGGCCTTGCGTGCGTCGGCCGCGCCGATGAGGCCGATGAGCTGCTCGCGCGCCTCGATTTCGCGCTGGACGGCCAGCAGCGTCTGGGCGTCGGCGTTCTGGGCCAGCAGCTGGGACTGCTGCTCTTTGAGGCGGGCCAGGCTCACTTGCTCCAGGGCCACGGCCAGGCTGACGTTCTGCTGCGCCGCGATTTCGGCGGCGACCGCTTCGTCCTGCATTTTGCGCACCTGGTCTTCCACCGATGCGGCGGCGCGCTGGCGCGATTCGAGCATGGCCTCCTGGGCCTTGACGGTTTCGTTGTACACGGCCACCAGGCGCTTGTTCTCTTCGATTTCGCGCTCGCGGTCGGCCTTGATCTTTTCCTGCGCCTCAAGCTGCTCAAGCAGTGCGCGCGTCTTGGCGCTCTGCGCGTCGGCTTCGCGGATCTTGCCGGTGGCCACGTCGCGGTCGAGCTGCAGGCGGATGCGCTGCGACTCGGTGAGCTTGTCGCCCTGGGCGTTCTCGATCTCCTGGGCGCTGATGCGTTCTTTGATGCGTTCGACCAGCTGTGCGTAGGACTGGCCGAGCTGGTCCACGCCTGCGGCGGCTTCCTTGGACTTGTCTTCCTTGTAGGTCTTGTTGGCCAGATCAGAGACCAGCCGCACGTACTCGGCCTGGCTGAGCGCGCCGCTCTTGAACTGGGCCTCCAGCTTGGTCAGGTCATCGAAATACTGTTTGTTCACCCCGGCCAAACGCATGCGGATGTCCATGAGCTCGCGCTCGGCCGCTGCCTGCTTGAGCGCCATGGCGCCCACGGTGTCGGGGTTGACGGTGCCGCGGCCGCCGCCGATGCCGTTGGGGTCGTTCTTGCGGCCGGCGACGTTGAGCTGGTCCAGCTCGGCGCGCAGCTTTGCGATCTGGTCGCGCCGGGCCTCGATGGTCTTGGCAATGTTGTCGGCACCCGCCGTGCGGCCCGCCGCGGTGGCGCGGGCCATGGCGGCTTCGCTGCGCTCGTTCTCGGCCCGCAGGGCGGCAATGGCGCGCTCGATGCCTTCTGCAGATCGGGCCGAGGCCGACACGTAGGCCACGCCCGCGCCCACCGCTGCACCGATGCCCAGCAAGGCCAACAAGGCGGGGTTGGCAACCAGCACCGCACCGGCACCGGCCAAGGCGGCCTTCACGGCGGCCAGCCCGCTTGCGAGCGCCCCCAGGCCGGCCACGGTGGCAGCGCCCGCCAGCCCACCGGCCAGCACCTTGAACGCGGTCTCGTTGGCGCGGATGGTGTCGCCCAGTGATTCCACCGCGCCCGCCACGGCACCGATGGTGCTGGCCAGGGCTGCCGATGCGCCGGTGGCTTTGTCAAAGTCGCCCACGGTGCGCACGGCCGCGTTCTGCAGCTGCGTGAACGCCTGGCCCACCGTGAGGGTGCTGTTCTTGATCTCGCCCGCCAGCACGCCGGCCTGCGATTCGAGCGCGCGCACCACCTGGTCGGCGGTGATGGCGCCCTGTTCGCCCAGCTTGCGCAGCTCACCCCGGGCCACGCCCAGGCCATCGGCCAGGGCTTGCGCCAGGCGCGGCGTCTGCTCGAGGATGCTGTTGAGCTCTTCGCCCCGCAGCGTGCCGCTGGCCAAACCCTGGCTGAGCTGCACCAGCGCTGCCTGGCTGGCCTGGGCGCTGGCGCCGCTGATGGTGACGGCGTTGCCAATGGCTTCGGTCACGGTGAGCAGGCGCTGCTGGCTCACGCCCAGCGATGCGGCCGCGCTGCTGATGCTGGCAAAGGTGCCGCCCAGCTCGGTGAAGCTCACGCGCGAGCGCTGGGCGATGTTGTAGAGCTCGTTGTACGCCTGGGCCGCCGCGCGGGCGCTGCCGGTGGCCAGCTGCAGGCTGTTTTGCAGGCGGGTGACGCTGTCGGCCGCGGCGAAAAATTCACGCACGCTCACCGCGCCCGCAAAGGCGCCTGCCAGGCCCGTCATGGCACCGCGCAGCGTGCTGGCCGCTGCGCCAATGCCCTGCAGGCTGGCCCCTACGCCGCGCGCCTCTTGCTGCACCTGGGCGGCGCCATCGAGGCGGATTTTGATGCCGATGTCTTGCGTCACGCTGCTACGCCTTGTGGGTGGTGTGGTTGCTGCTGCTCGTCACGCTCGCGCCGCTCGGCCCAGACTTCGAGCGTGGCGCGCTCGGCTGCCTGGATGCCTGCAAACACGTCGCGCAGCGCCTGGCCGCGCAGGTTGCGCACGGCGTGCAGGTAGGTGTGCACGCCGCTGTAGTCCAGCCCTGTGGGCCCGCCCATGCCGCTGCGCCATTGCGTTTGCACGGCCAGCCAGCAGTCCCAAGCCTGCACGTTGCAGGGCCAGAGGTAGAGCACTTCGGGCTCTGGCTCTGGCTCTGGCTCTGGCTCTGGCTCTGGCTCTGGCTCTGGCTGCGCTGCAGGCGCTGCCGCCACGTCGCCCCCACCCGGCCCAGGCTCTGCCGGAATGGCAGAGGCCACGGACATAGCCCAAGGGCTTGCGTTGCTGGCGGGTGCGGGCGCTGCTGCAGGTGCATGGCGGTCGCGGTGCTGTGCAATGGCGCGGGCCAGGGCGGCTAGTTTTTTTCCTTGGCGCCCACTTCGGTGAGGTAGGTGCGCCACATCACGCCGGCCAGGCCAGGGAGCTGGTCGCACACGGCGCGCAGGGCGTCCTCGCTGTAGGGCACGGGCTTGCGCTCCACGTCGCGCAGGCCTTCCCACTCGTGCACGATTTCGGCCAGCACGTCGAGGATGGGCTCGTCCACGCTGTCACGCAGCTTGGCCGAGATTTCGGTCTGCGTGAGGCGCTGGCAGACGAGGGAGAAATTGAGGGTCTTGTCGGTGCCCGCTTCGTCTTTGTACGTGCAACGCACGGGGAAGCGGACGGTGTCCGAGACTTTGATGATTTGCATGGTGGAACCCGATGAGGAAAAAGCGCCCGATGGGAAGGGGTGTGAGCGTGGCCGCGGCTCGGGCGAACACCGCGGGCGGGGTGGAGTAGCCCCGCCCTGCCACGCTCACGAATCGATCACTGGTAGGTGATGAAGCGGCCCAGCAGCGTGATGGCTGCCTGCACCTGGTTGGCCTGGTTGCGGGTAATGTTGGGCATCTCGCCCACGGCCATGTAGCCAAAGCCGTAGCCCACGGCGCCGCCGGACATGATGATCTTGAAGCCCACCTTGCCCAGCGTGCGGCTGATGCCCACCATCTGCTGGTAGGCGGCCAGCGATGCGTCGTGGCCCAGGGTCAGCTGGAGCGTCAGGGGGTTGAAGCCGGTGGGCACCTGAATAGCGTTGCGCTTGGCCAGCGGCTCCACGGGCGTGAAGCGCGTATCGCCGCCATTGCCCTGGATGTTGAGCACCTGGGGGATTTCGACCCAGCTCGTTACCTTCTGCAGCGTGCCTGTGCCGCTGCCAGCAGGGAAGAAGTTGGTGTTGCTGGTGTCCAGCCCCTGCAGGTTGAGGGTGTTGGTGGCCACGCTTCCAGCGCGCCAGATGGTGTCGGTGGCGTCTTCCCAGGCGCTGGTGAACAGCAGCTCTTCGTTGTTGGCGTAGCCGTGCGCGGCGCTGGTCAGCTGCGTGGGGTTGGCGTTGCTGGCGGCGGTGACGGGTTTGGCAGCGTCAAAGGCGGCCGCAAACTGGAAGCGCGAGCCTTCGGCAAAAAAGTAGGCCATGGCGTTGTCCTTTCGGTCGAATCAGAGGGGGTAGCCCACCGGGCGGTGGCGGGCGGTGAAGGTGACGGTGGCGCAGGCCAGGTCGCGCAGCTCGGCGTCGAACTCGAGTTCGGCACCGGCCACGGTCAGCCATGCGATCTGGCCGCCCAGGGTGGGGTCGGCCAGCAGGCGCTGCTGCACTTCGGTGAGCAGCGGGTCGAGGGCCTGGTCGGGCGCAGTGGCGCCGCTGGCGCGGGCGTAGCACTCGACCTGGATGGCGGTGAGCGTCTCCACCGATGCGCCGAGCATGTCGGTCTCTTGCACCACCACGCGGGTGGGCCGCACCACGATGGCGGTGCTGGTGGACTCAGGCAGCGGGCGCAGGCGCACGCGCTCGACCACCTGCGCCGCGCCGGCCAGGGCCGACATGAACGCAGTGGTGAGGGCGGTGACGTGCGCGGTCATGCGGACGCCTCCAGCACCAGGGTGCTCCAGCCCGTGCCATCGGCCGAGTGCTCGGCCACACGGTAGGGGGTGCTGCCGATCTGCAGCACCTTGCCCACCGGGTCGCCAACCAGCACGGCCGTGGGCAGGCCGGCCGTGGGCCGGACCTCGGTCATGCCGAAGGGCCCCACGCTGCCCGCACCCACGGGCGCCTCGTGGATGACGCGCACGGGCGCGCCGTCCAGCGTGGCAGCCACGCCGAAGTCGGCGAGGTAGTAGGTGAAGTCCTCGGCAATGGCCATGGATTACTCGCCCTTCTTGGCGGCCTTGGCGGGCTGGTCGCCTTCCTTGGCGATGCGGGCTTTGCCCTGGCCAGCCAGCTCCATGGCCAGGTCGCCGGGCACGCCCTGCAGCAGGGTGCCGCGGTCGAAGTGTTGGCCGTCGATGGCGGTGGGCTCCAGCAGCACGATGTCCACCGGCTTGGGGTCTTGGGTTCCGAACATGGGGGTCTCTCCTGTGTGTTGGGTCAGGGGGTGGATCAGGCGGTCAGGGCGTCATCCATCGCGGCGAAGTTCGCCGGGCGGCGGCAGCCTGCGTCCATGAAGGCGTTGACGATCAGGCGGTTCATGCCGGTGGTGGCCAGCGTGATTTCATCGAGCAGGATCTCGACTGCGCCGAAGGTGCCGAGCACGAACATGGACCAGTCGCTCGAATAGATGACCGAGCTGCACACGCCGCTGGCCGTGCCCTTGGTGAGGGTGTTGGGCACGTTGTTGGTGACCTCGGCGCGGTAGCTGTTGAGCGGGGTGTTGCCGCCGTCCCAGATGAAGGGCAGGTTGGCGGCCTTCTGCACCGTCTTCGTCCAGCCGCGGGTGCGGGTGTTGATGAGGTAGCCAGCCGTCTGGTCGGGCTCTGCGTTGGCGTTGGCGCAGGCCGATTCCAGACCCACCAGGTGGCCCCAGTTGAGCTGCGCACCGTTGGTGCCGCCGATGACCGAGCCGATGCCCGACACGTTGCGAATGCCGCGCGGGTTGGCGCCCGAGCCGCTGCCGTTGATGGCGGCGTTTTCCATCTGCACGGCGATTTCCGAGTTCAGGTCCTGGCGCAGCATGGGCTCCACGGCCATGGCCGACTGGATGACGGCCTGCTTGGAGAACTCGATGAACGCGCTGATGCGCTTGGGCGACATCGTGACCTTGCCAGTGTTGGGCTGGGTCTCGGACGCGGCGGCGATTTCGGTGACGAAACCGGCTGCAGAGCCGACCGTTTTGCGCGGCAGGTCGATGTTGCTGGTCAGGCCGTACAGCATGGTCACGCCCAGGCGGCTGAGCGCCAGGCGGTTGCGCAGCACGTCTGCAAACAAGTCGTCGCGCAGCTGGGTGGGCACCAGGTTGCCAGCCTCGGCGGCGGTGCCTACGGTGAAGTCACGGGCCAGCACGTCGAACGGCAGCAGCAGGCCCTTGGTGCCCATTTTGAAGCGACGCGCGCACTCTTCGCTGGCTTCGCGCTCCAGGCCTGCGCCCGTCCAGTCGTTGCTGACCATGGCGGCCACGGCGCGGGCAATGCTGTAGCGCTGCGTCTCGGCGTTGGACAGGCCGATGTGCGCGGCGCGCGTGTCGGAGTGCTTGGTGGTCATCTTGGACATGACCAGCTCTTGCACGTCCTGCACGGTCTTGCCCGAGCGGCAAGCGTCCTGCACGTCGGCGAGGGTGAGGTAGTCGGCGTACTTGACGCCCAGCTCAATGATGGCGTCGCGGCGGCGCACGTCCGCATCAGCGGTGGCGGCGGCGCGCTCTTGGGTGTTGTCGGTCACTTCGATGGTCATGGCTTTGCGCTCCTGTGCGGTAGGTGCAGGGGTGATTACGGGTACGGGGGAGGGTTCTGCGGGTGCGGCTGCGGCGGCCAGGCTGCGGCCCACGCCCACGGTCGCGTCGGCCGGCACAGAGACCATGGAGATTTCCAGGGGCTCCCAGTCGGTCACGCGGTAGGTCTCCACGCCGTCGCGCTCTTCCTGGAGCTGCATGGCATGGATGCGGTAGCCCACGCTCACGTGGCGCAGGATTCCGTCCTGCACGAGAGCGAAGGCCTCTTCGGCGTCCTCGGTGCGGGCAAAGCGGACCTTCGCCCGGCACACGCGGTCGCTGTCGATGCTGATGGACTCGACCACCCCGATGAGGCGGTCGTAGTCGTGGTTGAAGAGCAGCGGCGCGCCGTTCATCAGGCGGGCCATGCGGATGGATCCAGGCGCGCAGTCGAGCACCTCGATGCCGAACCAGCGTTCGTAGGGCTCTTCGCTGGCAAAGGCCAGCTCGACGGTGCGGCTTTCAGCCTGCACTGCGCCTTCTTTGACGGCCAGCGCGCGGCGCGGGCCTTCCTGGTTGAGGCGGGCGATGATGTCGCCCGCGCGGCTGGCGGTGGCGGTGGTCATGTGGGGGTCTCCTGCCGGGGCGGCGCCGGGGGCGCCGGGGTTGCAGTGCGCGGCCCAAAGGCCACGCCGTGGGTGTTGGCGAGCTGGGCTTCGCGCGCCAGCTCGATCACGTTGTCTTCGAAGTCGCCGCCGGTGGCGGCCACGATCTGGGTGCGGGTGGTCAGGCCCTCTTCGAGCGCCTTGGCGGCGGCGTTGACTTCCTTCTCCGGGTCCACCCACGCCCAGCCGCGGCCACGGAAGACGAGGCCTGCGCGAAACTTGTCGATCTTTGCGGCCGGCAGGGCAGAGCCGCCCGGCATGGTGATGGCGCCCGACAGCAGGGCCATCTCCAGCCAGGTCTGGGCGATGGGCTGGCAAATGGATTCGATGAACCACTGCTGCAGGCCGCGCCAGTTGTCGCGCTCGGACAGCTCGGCGATGCGGGCGCTGGAGTAGTTCACGCCCTCCATGTCGCCCGTGAGGTTGTGGTGCGCCACGTCCAGCCCGGCGGCCATGGCCTTCTTGCGGGCCTTGACGAACGGGTCAAACGCGTCGGAGGGGTAGCGCGGGTCGAACGCCTTGAAGTCGTAGCCAGGCGGCAGGCGCTCGAACTGGCCCGGAGAGGCGTCGGTGAGCAGGTCGCCTTCGGACGTTTTGTCGGTGGCGAGCTGCTCCAGGTCGGGCGCGCCTTCGTCGGCCGGGGGCACGTAAAAGCCCATGTGGCTGGCGCCCACGCGGGCGGCCACCACGGCGCTTTCCTCAAAGCCGTGCAGCATGTTGGCGCCAGCCATCACGGCATGCGCCCAGGGCACGCCGCGCAGCTGCTCGGCCTCCAGGCTCACAAAGGCGTGCACCACGTCGCGCATGGGGATGCGGCGGCGCAGGGTGGGCTGGCTGTCCACGCTGCCTGCGTCTTTGGGGTCGCGCTCAAGCACGTACACGGCCTGGGGCGCGCCGGTGCTGTCGATCTCCACGCCCATGCGCACCACGTTGCCGTTGCTGGCGATGCCGCGGTAGTGGTGGTCGATGCGGTCTGCGGTGATGTGCTGCAGGGCGATGCGGTACGGGTTGCCCGCGCCCTTGCCGCGCACGATGACGAGCAGGCCCTCGCCATCGCGCGGGATCTGCTCGCCCAGCGTGCGCAGCATGCCGGTGAGGCTCTGGCGGCCGGTGATGTCGCAGCCGCCGCCCTTGGCGATCCAGCGGCGCCAGTGCTCTTCGATGGCGGCGTTGGCCATGCTGTCGAGCTGCCACACGTAGCCGCCCTGGCCGCGCACCCAGTCACCGCAGGTGGACTGCAGCATGAAGCCATGCGGCCCCACGATGTTGTTGCGGCACAGGCTGAGGAAGCGGCGGCCCTCTTCGGTGCTGCGCGCGGCCACCCGGGAGCGGGCGCGCATGGTGGGCAGGCCGGCCTCCAGCAAGGTGTTGATGGACACCTCGCCCGCGCGCCAGTCGGACGCGAGGCGGCTGAATTCGGCCGCCGAGAACGAGCGGCGCGCAGCACGGGGTACGCCAAACGCGGGCTGCGGCTGCTGGGCGGCGCTGCGGGCGCGCAGGCGTTCGTTCATCCAGCGTTGCAGGATGACGGAGCCCTTTTGCTCGAAGCGGAAGGCGGTGCCGGTGGGCTGGGCGATGATGGTCACGAGAACCTCACGAGCACCCGGCGGCTGGGCATGCGCGCGCCCTGGGCGATGGCGGCGGCGCGCTCTTCGGCGGCCACTTCGCGCTTGTAGATGGAGCGCAGGCGCTCCAGATCTGCAGGCGCCATGTGCTTGACGGTGCGGCCGTTGATGGTGAGCTCCAGATCGGAGCGGGTGGCGCGCTGCTCGATGACGGCCTCGATGGCGTCAAGCGCGCGGCGCGCAAAGCTGCGGCCATCGACCGGTGCAGCAAATGGGTCGGGCAGCACGCGGAAGGCCTGCGCGCCGAGCGTGGTCTGCTCGATGGCCGGGCCGCTGCCGCGCTTGGCGCGCACGGTGATGGTGTAGGCCCCGGGCGCCCAGCCTGCAGTGGTGGCAGAGGGTACGACTACTGCATGCTGGTCTCCCGAGGCACTGGAGGTGAAGGTGTAGCGCTGGGCCGCATTGGCCACGCTGATTTCAAGGGACCAGCCAGCCGAGGCCGGATAGGCCGCCAGGCTGAGCGTGAAGCCCAGGCTGTCGGCGGCGTTGACCTGTTGTGGAATCCCCTGCATGTAGGGGAATGTCTGAAAATTCCACTGCCAAAAATAGTGCCGCGCCGTGTCAGTTGCAGGCCGCTAACCCGCATGAAATCTAGGGGTCACTGACAACCTTCATCCACCTGTGTCAGTTTTTCGGGGTTGACGCGCTGGGCCTTTTGTGCATCGGCAATTACGCGGAACACCGTGCGCTCGCTGCAGCCCACCTGGCTGCCAATGACCTTGTGCGCATACCCGAGGCTTGCGAGCTGCAGGATGCGCTCGTTGCGCATGGTGCGCCTGGCATCTGCACCCTTGCCCACGTACATCCGGACCATCTGCCCGCCGTACAGGTCGCGCGTGACCGCTTCGATGACAGCAGGCAGCTGGGCGCGGATGGCGCTGATGACGGCCTGCTCAATGGCAGGGTGCGCGGCCACGCGCTCAACAATGGTGGACATGCGATGCGGGCTGGTGGTCTGCGGCTCAAGGCTCATGCGCGGCTTTTCCAGGAGGTTGCAAAGTTCGGGCGGCGCCACTGCGCCACCTGGGCGGCAGGCTGGCGCGGCGGCAGGGTAATGGGCTGGGCTGCAGCGGGCGGTGGTGCAGGCACTGCGGCATCGGGCGCAGCCGAGAACAGGTCTTCGGGTGGCTGCACGGCGGCCTCCAGCTGGGCCCACTTGGCGTCGGTGTACTTGTGCAGCCCAAGGCGGAACGCGGCGTGCAGCGCGTAGTTGCGGTTGTCCAGTTGCTCGTTGCGCGGGCGGCGCTTGATCCAGCGGTAGGCCTCGCGCCCGTTGATCTTGGCGAGCACGCGCTGCTCGGAGGTGAGCTGCTCGAAGAACTCGCGCGGTAGCTGATCGCTGAAGTGCACGTATCCAGGGCCAGCCTGCTCGACAGACAGCTGGCCGAGCAGCAGATCCTTGGCCGCATCGACCCCCACGCGCCAGAGCTTGATGCCGCGTGGCATCTTGCGGCCACGCCAGTTGACTTCTTGCAGGCTGGTGGGGCCGAGGATGTTGCACGCCTCGTTGCCGTCGCCCTTGATGGCGGCCAGGTTCGGCAGCACGTGCTGCGCGCGGTTGACCCAGTTGTACACGGCCTGGGTCTGGTCGGACGAGTCGATGCTGGTGGCGGCGATGCCGAGCGTCCCGCCGTGCCAGGCTTGCCGATACCGGCGCTGCAGGTAGGCCGTGAGCTGGCCCCACTCTTCATCGACGGCGGGGTTCCCTTCAAGCACGGCCGTATCGACCACCCAAGACTCAAGGCCTCGGCCCCAGGCGTACACGGTGACCTCCCAGCGGTCGCGCTGCACATCCACCCCAGCGGTGAGCACTAGCCCGCCGCGCGGTACGGTGGCCAGGTCGTAGCGCTCTGCACGCGCCTGCAGGGCGTGTTCGTCGGTGCGCTCGCCTGCCAGCTCCCAGGTCTCGCCCAGGGTCTCGTTCACGAAGAGCTGCATGGGGCCGACCTCGCCAGCCTCGAGCGCCTTCAGGGCGTTCTCGAACTCGGTGACGATGTCGGACCAGGCGCGCTGCGGGCTGTAGGCCGTCCACACGTGCACACCCAGGGTGAGCGGCGGCGTGCAGGGCATGCCCTTGCTGTCGCGCCAGATGCGGTCGGGCCCGTAGCGCTTGCCGGTGCGGTCGCACACCCACGTGCCGCCCAGGGGCACGCCGCCCGGCAGGTAGTCGGCCTGGGTGATGCTGCCGTGGCAGTGCGGGCAGACGTGGTGCACGGTTTCGGGCTGGCCGCGCGTCCACTTGAAGCCGTGGGCCAGGTGCTTTCCGCCCCACAGCAGTGGGTGCTCGACGCCGCAGTGCGGGCAGTCGATGTGGAAGCGCACCATGCCTTCTGCGTTGTCGCATGCGCGCTCGACATGGCACAAACCCTTGAGGCGAGGGGTGCTGCCGCCCACGAACTTGGGGTACGGCGCGCCCTCCAGCCGCCCCTTGGCCAGGCCGCCTGGGTCGCCAGACTTCTCGATCTGCTGGTCGAAGGCCGACCACTCATCGAGGATGGCCACGGCCACGGTGATGCGGCGGTAGGCCCGCGCGGCCTTGCCGCCCAGCAGGTGCAGCACGGAGTCGCGGAAGGGCTTGAACTTGATGGTCTCTTCGGTCGCCCTGCCCTGTTTGCGGGCCTTGTTGATGGCGGGCACGCCGGTGAGCGGGTCGAGCAGCGGGTCAATCTCGCTTTTGACGTAGCTGTCGCGGTCATCGTCGGTGGGCTGCCACAGGGCCTGCTTGCGGCGGCGGTGCGCGATGTTGTAGGCCACAAAGGCTGTCACCATCTTGGTGTAGCCCACGCGCTTGGCCTTGCGCACGGCCAGTTCTTCGATGCGGTCATCGCTCATGAAGTCGAGGATGCCCACCTGGAAGGCCCAGGCCTCCCATGCGCCCTTCTGGTGGCTGCTCTCGCCGGCCAGCTTGAAGTGGTCACGCGCCCAGTCGCCCAGGCGCTGCGGCGGCTCTGCCCGCAGGCTGTCCAGCCCCGTGCGCACCGCGGCCTTGATGGCGGCGGCCGTCTCAGGGTGCAGCACGGGCATGGTGGTCATGCGGGCAGGCCCTCGCTGTAGGGCTCATCGGCAGCGGCATCGTCGGCCAGCATGGCATCCACGCTCTCGGCCACCAGGCGCTCAGTGCTGCGGATCCACTCGTTACGGGCCGAGGCGATCACCTTGAGCACGGCCGTCTTCGCTTCGTCGGGCAGATCCGGGCAGGCCTTGCGCAGCGTGCCCTCCAGCTGGTCGAAGCGATCCACCACCGCGCTGGCCGCCTGGCCAAGCACGTCTGCCAGCAGGCCCACGGGCGCATACTCGCGCCGGGCGATGGCGTTTTTGATGGCTTGGCCCTCGCGCTGCTCACGGGCCAGCGCGGCGCGCTCTTGCACCAGGTCGAGGCCATAGGTTTCGCCCAGCCGGCCTGCAGCCTGGTCGCGCAGGCGCTCGCAGTAGGCGATCAGCCAGCTGGCGGCGGTGTCGCCCTTGGCAATCAGCCCTTCGCTGACCATTTGCGACACTCGCGCCTCGCTGACGCCGATGATCTGGGCGAACTCGGCCTGCGAAATGACCTGATCCAGCACGGGCAGCACCTTCACTTTGCCCCCCTTTTTGCTACCGAATCAATAGCAATAAATCCAAGCTGCATATTCAATTAACCCCCTTTGGAGCACCCCGCAACAGCGCGTGAGGGCGGCTCGAATTACCCGCACTCGGCCTTTGCCGGAAGGACCCAACACGGGGGGTGGGGGCGCGGCGGGCGGTCATGCGGGCACCGCTCCAAACTGGCGCTCGAAGGCCGCGACCACGCGGGACTCGTAGGCCGAGAACAAGCGATCAGCGTCCTGGCACCAGCGGCCCAGGCCCAGCCGCTCACCCATCGCCTCAACGCCGCTGCGCGAGCTTCGCCAGTCGGCATCCACCCCAGGGCCTGCACTGGCCTCCACGTCGCGCCAACGCTGCTGGCGCAGCCACGAGCGCACCGAAGGGCACGAGCGCCCATCATCCTTGGCCAACAGGGGCTGCTGCGCCGCAGCCGCGGCCAGCAATTGGGCCGGGGTGGCGTGGCCGCAGGCGATCAGCTCGGTCAGGTGCATGCAGACCTCCACGGTGTGCGTCCGCCGCCGCTCGGGGAAGAAGGCCATCAACTGCCTTGCGAGCGAAGCCGAATCCACCACAGGCGCCCCCCCTGCAGCCGCAGGGGGGTTGGGGGGTTCTATTTGGTTCTGGTTCTGGTTCTGGTTGGTTGAACGTCCGTTGAACGGACGTTGAACGCCCGTTGAACCGGCGTTGAGCGCGCGTTGCACGTCCGTTGCCCCCTGCGCCTCCGCTGCCTCGCCACCATCCGGCAGCGCCGGAAAGGCAGGCCCTGCAGCCTGTGGCACACCACCATCACCCTGCACCTTGGCCTGGCGCTTCTCGGCGGAAGCCCTGCCCGCCCTGCTCTGCTGCTCTTGCTTGGCACGGAAGGCCGCGATCTCTTCCTCGCACCGCTCGTGGCGCCAGCCCTCGGGCGTCTCGGTGAAGAACTCACGCAGCACGGCCTCCACCTCAGCCGCATGGGCCCGCAGGCGCACCAGCCGGGCCACTGCTGCGGGATCTGCGGGCAGAGGCCCCTCGCGCAGGTAGTAGGCGTCCAACATGCGCCGGTATGCCAGGTCTTCCATGGGCTCCAGATGGCCCGCATGGGCTGAATAGTCGCCCAGGTGCATGGGGTAGTAGTTCAATGGGCCCTCCGGGCAAAACGCAGCTTGCCGAGCACGTTGCGCTCGAGCAGGCCGTGGTGGATCAGGGACTGGATATGCACATCAGCCGAGCGAGCACTCGTCCAGCCGAAGTGCCGCGCCACCACCATCACAGGCGGCAGCTGGTCGTTGTCTGCGAAGAATTCGCACATGAAGGCGAGCACCTCCAAATTGCGCGGAGTGGGCTCGGCGGGCTTGCGGCTCAGCGTGCGGCGCACCGCAACGCGCTCGCTGCCACGGCCACGCAGGGCGGCGGCGATCCGGTTGGCTTCGTGCATGTAATCCACAGCCACCCCCCTCACATGCCCGCCGCCTGGCGGATGCGGAAGCGCATGCGCCGGGCCAGGTAGTCGCCACTCTCGAGGCCGCGGGCGATGCGCGCCATGCTGATGCGCGGGCGGTACATGCCGGGGCGTGTGAACATCACCACCGGCCGCACATCTACGCCGCCCGTGCCCTGCGCGGCCCAGATCCCCGCCGCCAGATGCTGGCCGCGCAGCTTGCCGTAGCTCACAAAGTAGCGGCGGCCAGACTGCGTGGCAGTGCCACGGGCCAGCGCAGCCTTCCGGCGCGCCGTCATGTTGGCGCGGTAGCCTTGTTCGCCAAACGCCTGAAAGTAGCTGATGAGCTGGGCGATGAAGGGCCCGCGCAAGTTGCCACGGCCATCGTCACTGCCTGGGAAGGGCACACGCGGCAACGCCGTCTGCCACCCGGCAGGCAAGATGCCCGCGCGGCGCAGTGCAACCTCGCTGCGCTTCTCGCGGCGGCGGCCACCAAATTCCTGCGCCTGCAGCACCTGCTGCGGGTCCACGCCCACCTTGCCGCCCTTGCTGGGCCGGTTGCGCGAATCCATCGTGGGCGCCACGTAGGCCTCCATCTTGTCGGCCGTCGCCGCAAACACCTTCGGCGCGCTCGTGATGAAGGGCGTGGGCCGGTCAAACACCGCACGCAGCTCTCTCTGCATGTCGCGCCGCACGGCAAAAGCCGCATCGTTCAGGGCCTTGGCATAAGCCTCCCGCGCCTGGGGGCCAGACAGCGCATCCAGCGCCTTCTGCACCCGGGACAGGCCTGTCACTTCAAGGCTCAGGTTCACAGCACCTCTCCCCGGGCGCGCAGCCCATCCAGCACGCGCTGCTCGTCAGCGCTCAGCGGGCAACCACCCTCCATCGTGAAAGCCCGGCCGCTGTACCGCTTGCTGCCCCGGGCAGTGCTGCCGGCCGCATCAGCAATGGCTGCAGCCGCGCGGCGGGTTGGGCACTGCAACCAATGCACAGTGCGCCACCAGTTGAGGTCGGCAGTGTTCACAGGCCCCCCCCCTTGCGGGCGTGCTGCGGCACACGGCTGGCCACCAGCCCGGCCAGCGCATTCGCATGGCCCAGCAGCTCGCCCAGCTGCAGCTGCACGTGGCGCAGATCGTTCAGGCTCACAGCACCATCGCCCTCGGTCGCCTCAGCCACCACCGCCGCGAAGTCGCCCATCGCGCGCATCGTGGCGGCCAAGCCTTCGGGCACAGAGCCCGCCGACTTCGGCTTCACGGCCACGCACGTATAGCCCTCAGCCGCAGCCAGGGCCTGGGTGGGCTCGATAGAGCCGGTCACGTGCTGAATCAACTGCAGCTCGTGCACCGAGAGGTGGTGCGTCTCGGTGTGCAGGCTCACCTTCTTCTGCAGCGTGCTGGGCGACATCCCCAGGCGCTTGGCAACCTGCTCCACCCGGCCATGCAGCAGGTTGGCCACAGCCACCAGCACATCGGGCGCACCGCGGGTGGACGGTACAGCCTCATCTTCGCCATAGGCAATGAGGCCAGGAATTGAGACATTCACCTTCATCAACCCACCCCGGAGCAAACGATGGACAAGACCCTGGACGAACAGATCGCCGACCTGATGCGCCAGGCCGTGCTGGGCGCCGTGCGCCCGCTGCTGGCCCGTGTGGAGGCACTGGAGGCCGAAGTGCAGCGGCTGGCCGCAGAGCTGGAGCAACGGCCGTGAGCCACAAAGCTCTGTGCCAGCACGAAACGCTGGACTACGATGGGCCGCATCTCGCAACCAACCTCATCCAGAGATATGAGCCTGAACAGAGCACTGCAGCGACAGATGCTGGCCATTGCCGCCAGCAAGTACCCTGCTCCCGTTTTAGCGGACGACGGAATCGACTTCAGCAACTCCGACTGCATTCGCAACCTCGTGTACCTGGAAGAACACGACCTACTGAGACTCTTCAAAAGCGAACTCATGTCAGGAGACGTGGTTGTGGGATCAGTGCAGGCCACCGCCAAAGGCATGGACTTTCTGGAGGAAGACGGCGGGTTGTCAGCCATCCTTGGGGTAGTCACAGTGAAGCTGCACGACGAAACCATCAAAGACCTTCTGGCTCTGAAGATCCAGGAGTCGGATCTCCCCCCAACAGAAAAGCAGCGATGGCTCGATCAGCTTCGCGAGCTGCCGGCCGAGACCACAAAACACCTCGTATTGAAGCTAGTGGACCTAGGTCTGGAGAAAGCCCCAGATGCGTTGAGCGCGATTGGAAGACTGCTTGGGGTTGCCCTGTAAGCGCAGGCAGACGCACAAAATGCGCGAACCCGCACTCCGCACCCAGCGCAAGCACGAACTGGTCAACAGCAGGGTCAGCATCTAACCCCTCGAACGTCAGCACCACGCCGCAATGGGGGCGCCATACAAGGCTTGATGGCTTGATGAGTAGCTCATCAGGCATTGGCCACCTCCTGCGCTACGATTTTGATAGCTGCTCGTGCTTGATTTCCAAGCACGGCGGGCGAATTCGGCGGGGAATCTGCGGCGGCCAGCTCAGGCCAGATCAGGTGCCAGTCGTCGGGGCGCAGATCGCGGCGGGTCACAGCACCATCCGTGGCGCGCTCAATGGCAATGCAGTAGCGCACGGGCACAGGACGCCGCTTCTTGGGATCGATCGCAGCCCAGGCGCTGGGCAGCGATTGAGTAACCCCAAGAGCCCGCGCCAAGTCAGCTTGCGACCCACGGTTTGCCGAGAAATATGTAGCGAGCAGCATGCGGGCATTGTTTCGCGTAACGCAAAACAAGTCAATAGCGCTACGCACATAGACCAGTTTCGCGTATTGCTATGGAATCTGACGAATGAAAGACATTGATGCGATCAGGCGGGAGAACCTGCGCCTCATTGAACAGGAGCACGGCAGTA
>NZ_BAABEX010000005.1:0-73373 GCF_039540375.1 Acidovorax lacteus | reverse complement strand
AACACAGCTCAAGCCAGCGGCCAACCACCGCCAACCCGCCCAACCGAGCCAATTGCTATTAATTTGATAGCTGCTCGTGCTTAACAAACAAGCACGAGCAACCCAAAACCCTCACCCCCCCAGCACCGCCCTGGCCGCCCCCACCACCGCCTGCGCATCCACCCCAAAAAACCGCCGCAACGCAGCCCGCGTATCGCTGCGCCCAAACCCATCGGTGCCCAGCGTCACCAAGCGCCGCCCCTCGGGCATCCAGGCGCGCACCGTCTCGGGCACGGCGCGCACGTAATCGGTGGCGGCAATCACCGGCCCTTCGGTGGCCTGCAGCAGCGCCGTGATCCAGGGGGTGCCTGCGGGCTGCCCGGCCAGCCAGCGCTGTTCGCAGGCCTGGCCGTCGCGGGCCAGTTCGCTCCAGCTCGTCACGCTGACCACAGTGGCCGCGATGCCCTCGGCGGCCAGGGCCACAGCGGCCTGGCGCACTTCGGTGAGGATGGCGCCCGAGCCCAGCAGCGTGACGGCCGGTGCGCCCGCCGCGGGGGTGGCGGGCGTGTGGCGCTCGAACACATAGGCGCCGCGCAGCACGCCTTCGGCCGCGCCTGCGGGCAGGTCGGGCTGGGCGTAGTTTTCGTTCATCAGCGTGACGTAATAGAACACGTCCTGCTGCTCGACCATCATCTCGCGCATGCCCGCGTCCAGGATCACGGCCAGCTCGCCCGCATAGGCCGGGTCGTACGCCTTGCAGTTGGGGATGGTGGCCGCCACCAGGTGGCTGGAACCGTCCTGGTGCTGCAGGCCCTCGCCGCCCAGCGTGGTGCGGCCCGAGGTGGCGCCCAGCAGAAAGCCCCGTGCGCGCTGGTCGGCCGCGGCCCAGATGGCGTCGCCCACGCGCTGGAAGCCGAACATCGAGTAGTAGATGTAGAACGGCAGCATGGCCAAGCCGTGCACGCTGTAGCTGGTGGCGGCGGCTGTCCAGCTCGCAATGGCACCGGCTTCGCTGATGCCTTCTTCCAGAATCTGCCCGTCCAGCGCCTCGCGGTAGCTGAGCACCGAGCCGATGTCTTCGGGCGCGTAGCGCTGGCCCACGCTGCTGTAGATGCCCACCTGCTTGAACAGGTTGGCCATGCCGAAGGTGCGCGCCTCGTCGGCCACGATGGGCACGATGCGCGGGCCGAGTGGCGCATCCTTCAGCAGCGTGCCCAGCATGCGCACAAAGGCCATGGTGGTGCTCATCTCTTTGCCGTCGGCCTGCAGCGCAAACTGCGCGTACTGGCCCACCGCGGGCACAGGCACCACGTCGCAGGCGGTGTGGCGCTTCGGCAGCGCGCCGCCCAGCGCGGCGCGGCGCTCGCGCAGGTATCGCATCTCGGGGCTGTCGTCGGCGGGCTTGTAAAACGCCAGGCCCGTGACCTGCTCGTCCGACAGCGGCAACTGGAAGCGGTTGCGGAAGGCGATCAGGTCGTCCGCGTCGAGCTTCTTCTGGCTGTGCGTGGTCATCTTGCCCTGCCCGGCCTGGCCCATGCCGTAGCCCTTTTTGGTGTGGGCCAGGATAACCGTGGGCTGGCCCCGGTGGGCGGCCGCGGCCGCGTAGGCGGCGTGGATCTTCACCAGGTCGTGCCCGCCGCGCTTCAAGCGGTCGATCTGTTCGTCCGTCATGCCCTGGGCGAGCGCGGCCAGCTCGGGGTTCTGGCCAAAGAAGTTGTCGCGGTTGAAGCGGCCGTCCTTGGCGGCAAAGGTCTGCATTTGGCCGTCCACCGTGGCCTGCAGCGTGCGCGCCAGGGTGCCCGTGAGGTCGCGGGCAAACAGGCCGTCCCAGTCGCTGCCCCACAGCAGCTTGACGACGTTCCAGCCCGCGCCCGCAAACAGGCGCTCCAGCTCGTCCACGATGCGGCCGTTGCCGCGCACCGGGCCATCGAGGCGCTGCAGGTTGCAGTTGACCACCCAGACCAGGTTGTCCAGCCCCTCGCGTGCGGCCAGGGTCAGCGCGCTCATGCTTTCGGGCTCGTCCATCTCGCCGTCACCGAACACGCCCCACACCTTGCGATGCATGCAGTCGAGCAGGTTGCGGTGCGTGAGGTAGCGCATGAAGCGCGCGTGGTAGATGCTGCTGATGGGCCCGATGCCCATCGAGCCCGTGGGGAACTGCCAGAAGTCGGGCATGAGCCACGGGTGCGGATAGCTGCACAGGCCCTGGGCACCAGCTGCGGGCGCGGTGATCTCCTGCCGGTAGTGCATCAGGTCTTGTTCCGACAGGCGGCCTTCCAGGTAGGCCCGCGCGTACACGCCGGGCGCGCTGTGCGGCTGGAAGAACACCAGGTCGCCCCGGTGCTGGCCGGGGCCCGTGCCTTCACGGGCGCGAAAGAAGTGGTTGAAGCCGCACTCGAACAGGTCGGCCGCGCTGGCGTAGCTGGCAATGTGCCCGCCCAGCTCGCCATAGGCCTGGTTGGCGCGCACCACCATGGCCAGCGCGTTCCAGCGCATCAGCGACGCCAGCCGCTCCTCGATGGCCAGGTCGCCCGGGAACAGCGGCTGGTCTTGCACCGCCACGGTGTTGACGTACGGGGTGTTGAGGTCGGGTTGCCATCCCACGCGCTGCGCGCGCGCCAGTTGTGCCAGCGAGTCCAGAATCTGGCGCGCCCGTTCGGGCCCGGCGGTGGCATACAACGCCAGAAAGGCGTCGCGCCATTCGGCGGTCTCGAGGGGGTCGGCATCGTGTGCCGAGGGCGCACCCAGCAGGTGCAGAGGGGTGGTGGCGTTCATGGGCTTCACTGTAGGGCTTGGCGGGCAGAATGTGATGCCAAAGCGCTGGGCATCACGGTGTTTTGCAGCACAAAATGCTGGCTTATGAGCAGTCCACAAAATATCAAGCTCGATGCCATCGATCTGCGCATCCTGGCCGAGCTGCAGGTCGATGGCGCGCTGTCGAATGTCGAACTCGCGCGGCGCGTGCACCTGTCGCCCTCGCCCTGCCTGGCGCGGGTCAAGGCGCTGGAGGCGGCGGGCGTCATCAGCCGCTACGTGGCGCTGGCCAGCGCGGCGGCACTGGGGCTGGGGCTCAATGTGTTCATCAACATCAGCCTGCGCACCCAGAGCAAAGAGGCGCTGGCCGACTTCGAGCGCCGCATTGCCGAACACGACGAGGTGATGGAGTGCTACCTGATGACCGGCGACTCCGACTACCTGATCCGCGTGGCCGTGGCCGACATGGCGGCGCTGGAGCGCTTCATCCTGGAGCAGCTCAGCCCCATCCCGGGGGTGGAGAAGATCCGCTCCAGCTTCGCGCTCAAGCAGGTGCGCTACAAGACGGCGCTGCCGCTGCCGCAGCCCGGGGCAGCGCGCCACCCAGGCTGAGCGCCAGCGCGTGCGCCTGGTCCAGCGCCTGCACGATGTCGGCGCGCAGGTCGGCCAGGTCTTCCAGGCCCACCGACAGGCGCACCAGCCCTTCGGCAATGCCGTGCGCGGCGCGCTGCTCGGGCGTGTAGGTCGAGTGCGTCATGCTCGCCGGGTGCTGGGCCAGGGTTTCGGCGTCGCCCAGGCTCACGGCGCGGGTGACGAGCTGCAGCGCGTCCATGAAGCGCACGCCCGCCTCCAGCCCGCCGTGCAGCTCGAACGCGATCATCCCGCCCATCTGGCGCATCTGGCGGCGGGCCAGCGCATGCTGGGCAAAGCCGGGCAAGCCCGGGTAGTGCACAGCGGCGGCGGCCGGGTGCGCGGCGATCAGCTCGGCCAGGGCCTGGGCGCTCTGGCAGTGGCGGTCCATGCGCAGCGCCAGGGTTTTCAGGCCGCGCATCACCAGGTGGGCGTCGTGGGCCGACATCACCGCGCCCGTCATGTCCTTGAGGCCGTACAGGCGCACGCGCTGGGCCAGTTCGGGGTCGGCAAACACGGCGGCACCGGCCGTGAGATCGCCATGCCCACCGAGGTACTTGGTCATGGAGTGCAGGCTCACGTCGGCCCCCAGCACCAGCGGCTGCTGCAGGTAGGGCGTGCAGTAGGTGTTGTCCACCACCACCTTGGCGCCCTGAGCGTGGGCCGCGGCGGCCACGGCGGCAATGTCCACCAGCCGCATGTTGGGGTTGGCCGGGGTCTCCAGGTACACCACGCGGGTGCGCGGGCCGATGGCGGTGGCCAGGGCGGCGGGGTCGGTCAGGTCGGCATGGCGCACCTGCACGCCAAAGCGCGCAAGCCCGTGGTGCAAAAACGAAAAGGTGCAACCGTAGAGCGTGAGGTCGGCCACGATCTCGTCGCCCGGCTCCAGCAGGGACCACAGCGTGGCCGTGACCGCACCCATGCCCGAGCCGAACACCACCGCGCCCGCGCCTTGCTCCAGGCTGGCCAGGCGTGCCTCCAGCAGCGCGAGCGTGGGGTTGGCAATGCGCGTGTAGAAGTAGCCGGGCTCCTGCCCCGCAAAGCAGCGCGCGCCGTAGGCCACGTCCGGAAAGGCGAACGTGGCCGAGGTGTGGATGGGTGGCACCAGCGCACCCTGGTGGTCGGCCGGGTCGTAGCCGTGGTGGATGGCGCGGGTGCTGAAACCGGCAAGGCTGGCGGGGGTGGTGGTGGTCATGCGGAGGCCGTCGGTGAGTGGGAATGCACCGATTCTTGGGCCAGCCGCCGGGCAAGATTTTGCGTTCTCAGGCCCGGAAAACCCTCAAAACTGGAATAATTTGCCCTTCTGTTAACCAACCAAGGCAATCCATGCCCCACCCTGCCGCCGACCTGGACGCCGTGGACCGCAGCCTGCTGCGCACCCTGCAGCGCGACGCCCGCACCACCGTGGGCACGCTGGCCGAGCAGGTGGCGCTGTCACCTTCGCCCTGCTGGCGGCGCGTGCGGCAGCTGGAGCAGTCGGGCGTGATTGCGGGCTACCACGCGCAGCTCGACCGGCACCGCGTGGGCTATGGCGTGCTGGGTTTTGTGCACCTGGGCCTGCACAACCACACCGACGAAACCACCGCCGCGTTCGAGCGCGAGGTGCAGGTGCTGCCCCAGGTGCTGTCGTGCCACAACCTTTCGGGCCGCTACGACTACCAGCTCGAAGTGGTGGCGCAGGACCTGGAGCGTTTTTCGGAGTTCGTGCGCAGCGTGGTGCGCAACCTGCCGGGCGTGCGCGAGATTTCAACCAGCTTTTCGCTCAAGGAAGTCAAGCGCACCACGGCGCTGCCGCTCGATTGAGCAGCAGCCGCAAGGGCAGCTCTGCATCACCCTGGCAAGGATGGGCGGGTGCGGGTCGGGATGGACCGCAAGGCGCTTTTGGCAGCCCATCGCCGCGCGATGGGCCAGAAAAGCAACGCAGCGGACCGCCCGAGGCCGTGCCCGCGCAGACCGCAGGGCGTTGTACAGCGCTTCCCTAGAACGGCACTGCGCCAGTGACCAGCGACTCCAGCCATTCGAGCGTGGCCGCCAGCTCGCCGGGGCGGATCTCGTGTGCCGACGGAAATTCGCGGTAGGTCACGCTCACCGGCAGGCTGTCCATGTGGTGGCGCAGCGCATGGGCGTGCTGCACCGGGATCACCGCATCGTGGCTGCCGTGGCTGACCCACAGGCGCTTGCCCACCAGCGCATCGTGCGGCGCCGTGAGCGGCACGGCCTGGGCCAGCAGGCGGCCGTGCCATACCAGCGCGGCGTGCATCAGCTCGGGCCGCGTGAGCAGCAGCGACAGCGCCATGATGCCGCCCTGGCTGAAGCCGCCCACCACCGTGCGCTCGGGCGGAATGCCGGTCTGCGCCTGGGCGGCGGCAATGGCCTCGGCCGCCACGGCGCGGCTGTGCGCCTCTTGCGCTTCGTCGATGGTGCGCTCGCCGTTCGGCTCGATGGAAAAGTCAAACCACGCATGGGCGCCGGGCCGCATGCGGTGCGGGGCGCGCAGGCTCAGCACATGGAAGTGCTCGGGCAACTGCGCAGCCAGCGCAAACAGGTCGTGCTCGTTGCTGCCCACGCCGTGCATCAGCACCAGCAGCCAGGGGCGCGGGGTGGCGGGCGCAGCAGGGCGCTGCAAAAAAGAGAGCGGAAGATTCAGCATGGACAAGCACGACACGGCATTTTGATCATCATCTCTGGCAGGCCCATCCACAGCGGCAGCAGCAGGCCAGGTCCCTCAATGCGCAGCATGCAGCGCGAAGCTGTCCATGGCAAGCATGCCGTACATCACCTCGCGGCTCAGGTAGTCGGGCCGGGCCCCTGCGCCTGCGGCACCCAGCGCAAAGAACAGCGGCAAAAAGTGGTCTTCGGTCGGGTGGGCGCGGGCTGCGTGCGGGGCCTGGCGGCGGTAGTCGAGCAGTGCGGCCACGTCGCCGCGCGCCACGGCGTCCTCCACCCAGCGGCTGAAGGCCGTCACATAGGGCGCGGGGGCGTCTTGCCCGCCAAAAAACTCCTGCAGGTTGTGCGTCATGCTGCCGGTGCCCACCACCAGCACGCCTTCATCGCGCAGCGGTTGCAGGGCCGCGCCCAGGGCCAGCACGTCGGCCGCGCGTGCGCCCACCGGCAGCGCCACCTGCACCACCGGCACATCGGCCTGCGGAAACAGGTGCATCAGCGGCACCCAGGCACCGTGGTCAAGCGGGCGCTCAGGGTCGGCCTGCGCGGGCATGCCCGCGGCCTGCCACAGGCCCTGCACGCGCTGGGCCAGCATTGGGGCGCCCGGGGCCGGGTACTGCAACTGGTACAGCGCGGGCGGAAAGCCGCCAAAGTCGTGCCAGGTGGCGGGCCGGGGGTTCGCCATCACGGCCGGGCCGCGCGCCATCCAGTGCGGCGACATCAGCACCACGCCCTTCAGGCCCGGGTGCTGCGCCCGCAGCGCGGCGCCCCAGCGCGTGAGGGCCGGGCCGCTCTCGCCTGCGTCGATGGCAAAGAGCGGTGCGCCGTGCGACACAAACAGCGTGGGCAAGCGGCCCGTGGCGGCGGGGCTTGCCGGGGAGGCAAGAAGGGAGTCGGGGGCGTTCGGGGTCATGGTGCGGCTTGGCGGGCAAAACGCGGGGGATCACGCTGGTGCGCCGCCCCCTGCTGCCCACACTGTGAGGCTTGCGCGCAGCCCCGCCAAGCCTGCCAGCACGCAACGCATTGTTGCGATTTCAAGCCCAATGACGCGTGGCTTACAAAAAGTGCGGCAGATTGCACCCACCTGCCCACCTGCCCACCTGCCCACCTGCCTGCGCGGCAGCGCACCGCTGCCAGCCGCCACACGCAGGCCACTACACGCAGGCCGTCACACTCAGTCGGCCACCCGGCCGCGCAACGCCTTCACGGCGCTGCGCTGGCGCTTGCCCTCGCGCCGCCGGATCTGCGAGGCCAGCGTGGGCCGCGTGGCGCGGCGCACGCGCGGCGGCTGGGCCACGCTGCGGATCAGCGCATCGAGCCGCGCCAGCGCGTCGGCGCGGTTCAGCTCCTGGCTGCGGTGCGTCTGGGCCTTGATGACCACCACGCCGCCTTGCGTGAGCCGCGCATCGTGCAGCGCAAGCAGCCGGTCTTTGATGTCTGGCGGCAGCGACGAGGCCGCCACATCAAAACGCAGGTGCACCGCGCTGGACACCTTGTTCACGTTCTGCCCGCCCGCGCCCTGGGCGCGCACGGCCGTCCATTCCACCTCGTCTTCGCGCACCCAGTGCAGGGCGTGGCGGGGGTGGCGCAGCGGGGTCATCAGTGGAACGGTGCCCGCGCCTCAGGCCGCGGCCTGCCACTGCGCCAGCCCGTCGATGGCCAGGCCGTAGCCGCCCACGCCAAAGCCGCACATCACAGCCCGGGCCACGCCCGACAGGTACGAATGGTGACGGAAGCTCTCGCGCGCATGTACGTTGCTGATGTGCAGCTCCACCAGCGTCACGCCCGTGCCCTTGACGGCATCGAGCAGCGCAATGCTGGTGTGGGTGTAGGCCCCGGCGTTGAGCACCACGCCCGCCAGCGCGCCCTGCGCGTGCAAGCGGCCGGCTTCGTGGATCCAGTCCACCAGCGCGCCCTCGTGGTTGCTTTGGTGAAAGCGCAGCGCAAACCCGTGGCGCGCGCAGGCCGCCTGGCAGAGCTGCTCGACATTGGCCAGCGTCTGCGCGCCGTACACCGCAGGTTCGCGCGTGCCCAGCAGGTTCAGGTTGGGGCCATTGAGGACGAAAACGGTTTTCACGGCAGCGGGCTCCGCACAGGTTGGCAAGGGTGGAGCCGCCGATTATGAAATGAAGCACGGCCCGTGCCGCGCCACCACCCGGCGCCCTGACCATCACCACACCAGCCTGCGCAACCGGCGGGCGCGCTGTGCGGGCAGCCCCCACGCCCGCGCCGGGGAAGTGCGGCGGCCCCGGCGCTCAATCGTCCCAGTGCTTGTGGTGGCGGTGGTGCCGGTGGTGGCGGTACGGCCGTTCGTAATAGCCGTAGGGCTGCACCACCACGGGCGGTGCCGAGTAATAGATAGGCCGCGGCGGCGCGTAATACACAGGCGGCGGCGGGGCGTAGTACACCGGGCGCGGCGGCACATACACCGGGGCCGGGGCCACATACACCGGGTAGCCGTTGCCCACCCCCACGGCCACACCGGGGGAGTTGATGCCAATGGACCAATGCACGTCGCGCGCCTGCGCAGCACCAGCGGCCAGCAGCGCGGCAGCGCCCACGGCGGCTGCGGCCAGCCAGCCGGATGCAGAACCTTGGGAAATCGTCTTCATGAAAGTCTCCTGAAGGGGGCGGTGCCAAGGCACCGAAGGGGCCCATGCAACCGCCCGCAGGCGCTTAACGCGCCAAGTGGCCCAAACGATGTCATGCCGAGCGCGCGCGATTGTTTCCGAACGTACAGCCCGCGCGGGCTGGCGACAGATGGCACGGCACCCCCCGCCTAAAATGAGGCGCATGAGCACTTCTGCCCCCGCCAACAGCGCCGCGCCCAGCGCCGCCACCCCCACCGAACCCACCCGCCCCAGCAACTTTCTGCGCCAGATCATCGAATCTGACCTGGACAAAGGCACCTACGCCAGCCGCCGCTGGGGCGGCAGCCCTGGCGACGCCGCCCACCACGCCCAGGGCGAGCCCGACCCGGCCAAGATCCGCACGCGCTTTCCGCCCGAGCCCAACGGCTACCTGCACGTCGGCCACGCCAAGAGCATCTGCCTGAACTTTGGCCTGGCGCGCGACTACGGCGGCGTGTGCCACCTGCGCTTTGACGACACCAACCCCGAAAAAGAAGACCAGGAATACGTGGACGGCATCATCGACGCCGTGCGCTGGCTGGGCTTTGACTGGGCCCAGGTGGGCCAGGCCGCGGGCAGCGCGCAGCCGTTTCAGGCCAGCGATTACTTCGACTTCATGTACCGCGCGGCCGAATACCTGATCGAAACCGGCCACGCCTACGTGGACGAGCAGACGCCCGAGGAAATGAAGGCCAACCGCGGCGACTTTGGCAAGCCCGGCGTGGACAGCCCCTTCCGCACCCGCACCCCGGCCGAGAACCTGGCGCGCTTTCGCGAGATGCGCGACGGCAAGCTGCCCGACGGCGCGGCCGTGCTGCGCGCCAAGATCGACATGGCCAGCCCCAACATCAACCTGCGCGACCCGGCCATCTACCGCATCAAGCACGCCGAACACCACCACACCGGCAACAAGTGGTGCATCTACCCGATGTACACCTTTGCCCACCCCATTGAAGACGCGCTGGAGCAGATCACCCACAGCATCTGCACGCTGGAGTTTGAAGACCAGCGCCCGTTTTACGACTGGCTGCTCGACCGCCTGCGCGAAGGCGGCCTCATCAGCACGCCGCAGCCGCGCCAGTACGAATTTGCGCGCCTGAACCTCACCTACGTGGTCACCAGCAAGCGCAAGCTCAAGCATCTGGTAGACAACGGCATCGTCAGCGGCTGGGACGACCCCCGCATGCCCACCATCGTGGGCCTGCGCCGCCGCGGCTACACGCCCGAGGCGCTGCAGCTCTTTTGCGAACGCATCGGCGTGACCAAAGACTATTCGTGGATCGACTACAGCACGCTCGAAGGCTGCCTGCGCGAAGACCTGGAACACAAAGCCCACCGCGGCATGGCCGTGCTCGACCCCGTCAAGCTGGTGCTGACCAACTGGGCCGAAGCCTTTGGCAGCGACGCCTACACCGAAGACTGCACCCAGCCCGCCCTGCCCCACAGCGCCATTGCCGAAGGCCAAACCCCGCCGCCCGACCGCGTGTTCAAGATCGGCAAAGAGGTGTGGATCGAGCGCGAAGACTTTGAAGAAGTGCCGCCCAAGGGCTACAAGCGGCTCTACCCGGGCAACGTGGTGCGCCTGAAGGGCGGCTACGTCATCGAATGCACCGGCTGCGCCAAGGATGCCAACGGCACCGTGACCGAAGTGCACGCCAAAGTCATCCCCGGCACCAAGAGCGGCACCCCCGGCGCCGACAGCGTGAAAGCCAAGGCCGCCATCACCTGGGTGGGCGTGCAGGACGGCGTGCAGGCCGAAGTGCGCCTGTACGACCGCCTGTTCACCGACGCCCAGCCCGACGCGGGCGGCAAAGACTTCTTGAGTTTGCTGAACCCGGGCAGCTTGAAGGCGGTGACGGCGTTTGTGGAGCCGTCATTGGCGGCTGCCCAGCCGGACCAGAAGTTTCAGTTCGAGCGGCACGGCTACTTCGTAGCCGACCGGGCGGACCATGGCGTGAGCGGGAAAGTGGTGTTCAACCGGGTGACGGGGTTGAAGGATTCTTGGGGGAAATAACAGCCACACGCTCGCACAGACATGGAGTTGGGGTTGACATTGCCCCCGGAACGCTTGCCGATTTGACCGGCAAGCCGTTTCGGGGTTGTCTCGACGAGCGAGTTGGCATTTTGAAAAACCTCAAACGGGGCCTGCTTACGCCTTTCCACGTTCAGGCGTAAGAGGTTCAGTCAAGCGCCTTCAACTCCGCAAATTTCGCCGCCATCGTCGGGGTTCTCTTGCAACTGGTTTCTGACAATGACGAGATGAACTCGCTCTTTAGCGCATCACGCTCTTGAGCCATCACGCTCACGGCCTGGTTCACCGCCAGTTTCCGTACCCCACATCGCTAGCCGCCAGGTTGGCTTGCAGGGCCTGAATCTCGGCGTCTTTTTTGCGGCTTCGGCCTGCAGCGCCTGGGCCAGCTTGGTCTCGGCCAACTGGGCATCAGCCTGCTGTGCGCTGCATGCTTGGGCCAGCTCGCTGGCCAGCGCATCGCGCTCTTTGCTCACCGTGCCCAAAGCCTCGGTACCGGCCAGCTTGCGCGCCACCTCGCCCGCGTCGAGCTGGGTTGTCAGCGCCTGAATCCGGTGTCTTTGGCCGCCGCTGCCTTTTGCAGCGCATTGGTCACCTCCGTCTTGGCCAGCGCAATGGCGCCCTGCTTTTCCCGCTCGGCCAATTTGAGGCGCTCGTGCAAAGCTTGCTCAAACTCGCCATGGCGCACCTGCTTGAGGATGCCGACATACACCGCCTCGTCGATCTTGAAGGCTTTGGTGCAGTGGGGGCAAATGATTTCGTGCAGGGCGGGTATCGTGTATTTCGTGTTTCGTCGGGTGGGGAGCATAGCGGGCACCATGCGCAGCCATGCGGGTGCGCCGCACGCAAGCCAGCGCAATCCAGCGCAGGCGGTGAATGCCATGTCGCCAGCCTCTTGTGCAGCAACAGATGTGCGGCGAAAAGCGCATTTATTCGCCGCATTATTTGCGGTGAATAACCTCCATAATCACCGCATGCGCCCCCACCGCCCCACCCGCACGCCCCGCTACCTCTGGCAGTTGCCCGATTGGCCGAACCTTGCTTTTGATGCCGCCGCCCTGGCCGCGCCACTGGCACAGGTGCACCGCGCACAGGGCATGCTGGCCGGGCGCATGGCAGAGCTGGGGCTGGCGCAGCGCGACCAGGCCACCTTGCAGGTGCTGACGCAAGAAGTCGTCACCACTAGCGCCATTGAGGGCGAGCGGCTGGACCTGGACGCCGTGCGCTCCTCCGTGGCCCGCAAGCTGGGGCTCGATATTGGAGCCCTGGCCCCCAGCGACCGTAATGTGGACGGCGTGGTGGATGTGGTGCTGGACGCCACCCGCAACTTTGACCAACCCCTGACCGCCGAGCGCCTGTTTGGCTGGCACGCGGCGCTGTTCCCCACCGGCTACAGCGGGCGCATGCGCATCACCGTGGCCGGGTGGCGCACCGATGCCAGCGGCCCCATGCAAGTGGTGTCCGGCCCAGTGGGCAGAGAGAAAGTGCACTTCGAAGCCCCGCCCGCCGCCACCCTGCCCGCGCAAACCCAGGCCTTTTTTGACTGGTTTGAAGCCGCCCCAGTGGGCGACGCCCTCATCAAAGCCGGGCTGGCCCACTTGTGGCTGGTCACCCTGCACCCGTTTGACGACGGCAACGGCCGCCTGAGCCGCGCCGTGGGCGATATGGCCCTGGCACGCGCTGAAGGCACACATCAGCGCTTTTACAGCTTCAGCGCACAGATTCAGCGCGAGCGCAAAGACTATTACGACCAGCTAGAAGCCACCCAAAAAGGCCCGCTGGACGTGACCCCGTGGCTGCACTGGTTTCTGGGCTGCCTGCTGCGCGCCGTGCAGGGCTCAGACGCCACACTGGCGGGCGTGCTGGACAAAGCCCAGTTCTGGCAGCGCTGGGCGGGCACGCCCATGAACACCCGCCAAACGCAGGTGCTGAACCGCGTACTGGATGGCATGGAAGGCAAACTGACCAACGCCAAGTGGGCGGCGATGGCCAAATGCTCGCCCGATACTGCACTGCGCGACATCAACGACCTGTTGGCCCGGGGCGTGCTGGCGCGGCTGGAAGGTGGCGGGCGGAATACCGCCTACACCTTGGTCAAATAGGCTGCTAGCGCTTTAGGAATAAGCGCTAGCAGCTATCAAATCAGAAGCAATTCGCGGTATAGCAACGCAGCAAGTCACCACCACCTACCCCTGCGCATACCGCGCCAGCCGCTGCGCCAGCGTGCTGGTGTGCAGCTCAAACAGGTGGTTGTCAAAGTCGTAAAAGTACAGTGACTGCCCCTCGCCCTCCACCCGTGGGCGGGGCGGCTTCACTTCTGCCCCCAGCGCCCGCAGCCGGGCGGATTTCAGATAGAGATGCCTTGCAACCTGCACTCATTTTCCACTATTTAAATTACTCTACAAATCGAAGCCGTTTACCTTCCAGTCGTAGAAACAAGCAAGCTTACGAAAGGGCGTTGAAGAAGCGCCTTGCGTTTTTATTCTTTCAATATTCTTTAACAAAAATTTTTCCAGCGCCGACAAATCCAGCAAGCTTTCAGGCATAAATGGTATTAAATATGCCGCAACGGAAGGGTCAAATTTTCTCTGAATCTGAGAAAAACTCAAGCCGCCTGCATCTCTCTTGTAGCGCTCTTTATATGTCACAGTCTGGTAGAACTCAGCCCCCTTTAGAGGCAACCGGCCAGTCAAATCATAGCCCGAAGAATTCAATGCACTCTTGTTGTCAATTTGAACACGCCTCAAGTGCTTAAATATGGGAATATATTTTGTCGCAGCAGAGACATTTGGGATTGTATCCGACAAGATGAGGTCACTCTTATAATTTGCATCAATCAGCAAATCAACAAATAGGTCTATTACCTTTATGCCCTTATAGCCAATCCTGCTAGCTGCGTCTGTAGCTACACTTAAACCCACAACAAACTGGACTTCTTTTTCTTTTGATAACTCTGTCTCGTTAACCACATGCATTCGTTTGCTGGGCTGAGTGCTGCTAACTATCTCATAAAATTGCTGCTTATAGAGTCTCAGCAATCTGACTGGTATCTTTTTCTCCACCGCAGATATCGCTTGATAAACCGGTGAAAAATCATCACTTTTAACAACCGTTGTTGGTATTGATCTATTACCAAACTGCAAGGTGTAACCCTCAATTGAACTGGGAGCACCTTTGGCTCTTTGTAAAAAAATTAAGTTTTTACTCAATTTGGTCAGCTTCTCCTGATCCAAAACACCAACGATAGATGAAAGCAAAGAAATGATATTTTCATCCTGCATGGAATATCCAATAAACACAACAGGATGTTCAACAAAAATCGTGATTAGCTTGGCAGCAAGATAAGGATTCAGTCTGTGAAAATTTGAATAATCATCCGCGGTCAATACCAAGGTTTCGTGGTCGGATGCACAGCCATGAATTTTATAAATTTCACCAACTGACTGCGGGTTAGAAAATAACAAATCCTCCTGACCAATATATACTTCATGCTCTGGAAATATCTCCTCCAGAAGACCGTCCCAATTAGTTGTGATAATTCCGTCAATGTTTATTGTTTTCAATACATTAATTTCATCCTCAAGCAGATATTTTCCAGATTTAGATAGATTATTTATATAGCCGCAGATCTCCCACCGCAAAGCTGATGTTTTATTGGAAAGCTTCTTTCCATTTGAGAGAGACTTGAAATTATCTCTATTTTTCGAAAAACCATTTTCATTCCACCATCGATCATGGTAACGCTCTGCAAGCAGAGTGGCCACATTGGGGAGGTTTTGCGATGCAGTAGCCATCAATTCATCAAACTCATCTTCATCCCTACAGAACTTCTTAAGAAGTTCATCCCATTGCGGAAGATTAAAATATCTTCTCGAAAACCCCGATCCAACAAAAAGAAAAGGAGAGGAAGATGTGGCACGCAAAATACTCAAAATATTATTTTCAATTTCTTGACTATTCATAATTCAAACCGCAAGAAAAATCACCAACAAATACAGATTTAAAATTTATCGTTAGATGAAGCAGGAATAATCCAGGCTAAGGTATCCCTGCCAACACCAACCTCTGCGTAGCCCTGGTCGCCGCCACATACAACACCCGCGCCGCCTCCCTGCGCGCCTGCGCCTCGACTTCTGACAGCGCCTGCGCACCCTCTCCCGCATCGGTAGCCTCTGCCCCCAGCCGCTCCACCCCCGGTATCGCCACCATCGGGAATTCCAGGCCCTTGCTCACCTTCATGGTCATGACCTTCACGCTGTTGGCCAGCGGGTCGTAGTCGCCCGGCCCCCGGCGGTTTTGCACGGGCACGCCGCGTTTGTAGAGGGCGCTAGCGCACAGGTCGCGGATTTTTTCGGTGCGGCACAGCACGGCCATGTCGCCCCAGGCAAAGCCATCCGCATGTGCGCCTTGCAGCAGCTCGGCGATCTTGGCGGCCTGTTCGGGCAGGGTGGGCAAATTGATGACGATGGGCTCGGGGCCGTCGCGGCCGCAGCTTACGGGTTTGACGAGGGGGATGCCGTCGTCGTCGCGGTCTTCGGCGGTGAGCAGGTCGCCCGCGATGGCGTTGGCGGTTTGCAAAATCTGCCGCGTGTTGCGGTAGTTGATCTTGAGGATGGTGGTTCGGCCCTGGGCCTGGATGCCAACGCTTTTGAAGCTGAAGTTCTTTTTGCGGCCCCGCTCGTAAATGCTTTGCGCGTCGTCGTACAGCACCAACAAGCTATTGGTGGTGGGGTCCACCATTTGCGCAACGAGCTTGAGCCATTCAGGCGCAAAGTCGTGGCCTTCGTCGATTAGCACGGCCAGATATTGGCCGGTGGGGATGTGACCCCGGTCCACGCCGGTGATGACGCGCTGGACCATGTCGGCCATCTTGGCGTCCACGCTCTGGTTGTCTGCGGGCAAGGCTTGCCCATAGGCCACCAGCTGGGCGCGTGCCCATTTGTGGAAGTGGACGCAGTGCACTCGCTCGTTCAGGCCCTTGGCGGACATGGTGGCGGCGAGCTTGACGGCCAGGGGCTCGTTGTAGCAGAGCACCAGCACTGGCTTGCCTGCGGCGTGGGCGCGGGCCAAGTACTCGGCGCGGTACCCCAGGATCATTGTCTTGCCCGAACCGGCCACGCCGTGGATGACGCGGTGCCCGTCGCCCAGGGATCTAGCCAGCTGCTCTTGCTGCAGGTCCATCACGCGCATGATGCTGGGCAGCTCGGCGGCTTCGTCGGTGTCGTCAAACAGCGGGTCTTGCACCTGCACGCGCACCTCGGGGAACATGATCCAGCGCACGCGGTCCATCTGCGGCAACGACATGGCCCCGCCCATCATGTACGGGAACATGTCCCACAGGCGGCTTTGCAAGGCCTCGGGTTCCACGTGTTCGCCCATTTCGTCTTGGCAGACGACGCGGTGCGACTCGATGGCGTGGCCGAGTTCGGCTTTGTCGAACTGCGCGCGGGTGATGTTGGGCAGCACCACACCATAGCTCCACGGAAAAGCCAGCTTGCCTTGGTAGCGGCCGTCGGGGTGGACGAGTTGCGGATCACGCTCCAGCGCTTGCACCACCTGGTGGGCATATTGGCGGGCTTGCTCCAGCGGGTTGGGCAGGGTTTTAGGGCCGGTTTCGCCGTGGATTTGCCAGGTCTGCTTGTTGGCCTGCAGGATGGTGGAGAGGCGATAGTCCTTCACCTCCAAAATCAAGATGCCCCGGCGCGGGTGCATGACCACAAAGTCCGGGTGCTGGTAGCGCGGGCCCACGGCCACGTCGTACCACAGCAGGTAATCTGCATCGAGTTTTTGCTCCAGCCTTTCGGCCACCCGTTTTTCGCCGCTGGTCATCCGGGCCACGCAACTGCCAAGTGCGGGTATTAGCACCGCCATCCGCTGTCGTCCCTCTTGTTGTGGTTAGGTTGATGGTTGCGGACCATGATGCCAAAACCGCTACAAAAAGTATTGCGTTTTACGACCAAAGCAGGGCCCCAAGGCCGACCGCTGCCCAGCGCAAGGCTGTGCCACCATCGGCAGGCGCACAAGGTGCAACATGAGCCCCCATCCGAACTCGCCCCTCCCCATGCCGCTAGAAGCACCCTCCGCCGTTCTGCATTTCTGGTTCACCGAACTCGCCGCCCAGCAGCACTTCGCCAAAGACGCTGCGCTGGACGAGACCATCCGCAGCCGCTTTGGCCCCACGCTAGAAGCTGCGGCCCGCTGTGAGCTGTTTGCGTGGCGCGCCACGCCCGAGGGCCGCCTGGCCGAAATCCTGGTGCTGGACCAGTTCTCGCGCAACGTGTGGCGCGATACGCCCCGGGCTTTTGCGCAAGATGCGTTGGCCCTGGCGCTGGCACAAGAGTTGGTGGCCCGTGGGCAAGACCAGCGCCTGCCCACCGCGCAGCGCGTGTTTGCCTACATGCCCTACATGCACAGCGAATCGGCCGCCATCCACCAAGAGGCGCTGGCGCTGTTTGCACAGCCGGGCATGGAAAACAACCTCGACTTCGAGCGCCGCCACAAAGCCATCATCGACCGCTTTGGCCGCTACCCGCACCGCAACGCCATCCTGGGTCGCACCTCTACGCCCGAAGAGTGGGCGTTTTTGAGCGAGCCCGGGTCTGGGTTCTAGCCACGGCGATGGTTTGCTATGTTTTTTGTAGCTATTCGTGCTTGATTGATCAGCACGAGCGGCCGTTTTGATGCTCACTGCTATGGTCTGACGGCGACCTGCGCAAGAACCCAGGCGGGCACACGCCCGCCACCGTGGCCAGTCGGCCCTCCGATCTGCGATACAACCAGCGCCATGCAGCAGACACCGCCCTCTCCGCCCCTGTTCACCCCCACCTACGGCCCTGTGCCACCCGGCCCGCTCGCGGGGCCGTTGCGGCTGCGCCCGGTCAACGCCACGGCGGTGGCCGTGCACACCGCCACGGGCGCTCATGTAGGCACGCTCAAGCAGGTGGGCGGGGTGTGGAAGTTCAAGGCCATGGGCTACAGCGCCGATGGCGGCATGGAGCCGGGGCATGGCCCGCTGACGGCGCAGCACAACATGGCCTTTGCCGCGCCGGATGCGGCCGAGGTGAGCGCGCGGCTGCTGGGGGCGCTGCAGGGCGGCTAGCCCCTATGAGCGTGGCGAGGGGTTCAAAGCCTCACCGTGACGGACAAGGGACCCCAGCGGGCGCGCCAGAGTGACGCCCCATGGCGCGCCACATCTGCCCGCCCTCACCCCGCCTGCTGCCCCAGCACAAAATCCAGCACCGCACACACGGCCGCTACCTGCGCGGCAATGCACTCCTCGGGCGTGGTGCGGGCGCTGTCGGGGTACACCTCGGTGGTGGTGGTGTAGCGCGCGCCGGTGGCGCTGCCGCACAGGCCCCAGGCGGTCAGTTCGTAGCGGATAACGCCGGGCTCGGTCATGGGCGAGCCGATGAGTTCGTTCTTCTCGTCGGGCAGCGCAATGTGGGTGACCTTGGCCACGGCCTCCAGCACGGCCTTCTGAAAGGCGGGCTGGGGGTTTTCGGTGTCGTCCACCAGATAGAAGCCGTCCGGAATGGTGCCGGGCACGAAGGCCTTGCCATCGCGCGCGGCCACGGCGGGGCGGTATTCGGATTCGTCGGTGTCGGTGGTTTCGTGCAGGTCGATGTGCGCGGCAAACTGGCCCTGCAGCGGCGCAATCAGCGCCAGCAGCGCGGCGGGCTCTTGCACCGTGGTGCCGGGCCTGAAGCTGCGGTTGGGGTCGATGGCGTCGTGGTTCCAGCGCTGGATGCGCTCCCAGCCCCAGGGGCTCACGCAGGGGGCCACCAGCCAGTTCACGCGCTCGGCGTAGCGCTCGCCATGTTCTTGCACAAAGCGCAGCGCGCCCAGCACGCCGCTGGTTTCATAGCCGTGCACGCCGCCGGTGACGAGCACCGTGGGGCGGCCTGCGGCCCACTGGCGCGGGCGGATGGATTGCAGGGCGTAGCGGTCGTCGCCATAGGCCACCTCGCCGTAGCTGCGCACGTCAAAACGCTCGCGCAGGGTATCGACCACGGCCAGCACATCCTGCGCATAGCTGCGCTGGCGCACCTGGCGGGCGCGCCACTGGGCGACTTCGGCCGGGCCCCAGGGCTGGCCGGGGGTGCCAATGGGATACGAAGCGGGCGGAAACGCCGATGCGGGTGCGGCGCTGGGGGTGCTGGGTGCCAACATGGATGCGGTGCCTGGGTCAAAGGTGCAAGAGTGCCTGCCAGAAGGCCTGCGAACAGGGCGGCGGGTGTGCCGGGCCCCCGATTGTGCAGGCGCTGGCGCGCGGCCTGCGCCCCGCCATCGGCAGCGCTGCGCCGTTGCAACGCGAGCGTCGCGCAGGCCACAGGCCGGGCGGCATCGCCCCGGCCCGGCGGGCCTATGCACGGCAAGCCTTTGCTGCGCGGGCCTATGATTCGGCCCGACAGCGCCTGCTGCGGTTGCACGCGGCGCACCGGTTGCACAACTCAAGGGATTTCATGGAAAAGATTCTTTCGGGCTTTGGCTCGCTGCTCTACCGCATGCGGTTCACCATGCTGTTCTTCTATGTCGGGCTGGTGGGCATCATCTTCGGCATCCTGGGCAAGTTTTTGCTGGAGACCTTCAAGCTCATGCAGACCCTGCTGCTGGGCGACCTTGAGAAGATCGAGCTGATCATCAAGGTGCTGGAGCTGGTGGACATGACCATGGTGGCCCAGCTCGTGTGGGTGGTGGCCCTGGCCGGGGTGTCGCTGTTTGTGACCACCGGGCACTTCGACCAGAGCGACATGAAAAAGCCCGACTGGCTGGACCATGTGAACACCTACAACCTCAAGCTCAAGCTGGCGTTCGCGATCATTTCCATCTCGGGCGTGCATGCGCTCAAGACCTACCTGAGCGGCGACCTGACGCTGGAGAGCGTGAAGGTGGTGACCTACATCGCCATCATCCACTTCACGTTTGTGCTGTCGGCCATCGGCATCTCGTTTGCCGAGCGGCTCACGCGCGAGAAGCCGCACGACGAGAACTGAGCCCACGGCCCCGGCAGGGCCGGGCCTGCCCCGCCCTGCGCAGCCCCACCGCCGCCCGCCCGCGCCATGGCCCGCCCGCACCACCATGTGTACGTGATCGAGCTGCACCCCCGCGTGCTGGACGAGCCGCGCTTTCGCAAGGCCAACCCCGGCTATGTGCCTGGCAAGCCCTGCGTGTACGTGGGCATGACGGGGCTGGACCCAGACGTGCGCTTTGACAAGCACAAGGCGGGCATCCAGGCCAACCGCTTTGTGCAGCGCTACGGTCTGCGCCTGCTGCCCGATCTGTACGAAGGCTTCAACCCCATGCGCTACGACGAAGCCGCCGAGCGCGAGGTGGAGATCGGGATCGATCTGCGTTCGGCCGGGTTTGGCGTGTGGCAGGCCTGATGCGCCGGGCACGGCCCGCGTGCCAGCGGCGGCGGGCGGGCGACGGTGCCGGGCGCCGCTGCGGTGCCGGGCGCCGCTGCTGCGCCAGGCCGCGCCCGCGGTGAATCGGCCAGGGCACCCACAATACGCACCGGTCCAAGTGCCGACCGACGCGCTGCCGCCCCCCCCGACAAGCCCCGCCCCACACGCCGCACCCGTCTGCAGCGATGCAGGCAGCGCCCGGATAATCCGGCCGCATGAACCTCCTGACCGACCTTTTTCCTTTGGGCTGGCAGCACTACCTGCTGGGCGGCCTGTGCCTGGGCGCTGGCGTGGCGCTGCTGTTTGTGTGCACCGGCCGCGTGGGCGGCATGAGCAGCGTGTTCTCGTCCACCTGGACGTACGCCCTGCGCACGCGGCCGTTTTTTCAGCAGGCGCGCCTTGTGCAGTCGCGCGGCTGGCGGCTGGTGTATGCGCTGGGCGTGGTGCTGGGCGCGGCGGTGTGGTGGCTGTGGGCGGGCGGCGGCGTGGCGCAGACCACGCAGGTGCCCACCTGGCAGCTGCTGGTGGGCGGCTTCTTTGTGGGCTATGGCGCGCGGCTGGGCAACGGTTGCACGTCGGGCCACGGCATCTGCGGCCTGGGCTCGCTGCAGTGGCCGTCGCTGCTGGCGGTGCTCACCTTCATGGCCACGGCTTTCGTCACGGCCAACCTGATCGCCTGGGGGCTGGCATGAGCGCGCCCGCACCGTCCGCGATGGCCGTGCGCGCGCCGCACACACTGGGCCAGTGGCTGGCCACGCTGGTCGCCGGGGCGCTGTTCGGCTTTGGGCTGGCGCTGTCCACCATGGTGCAGCCCGAGGTGGTGCTGGGCTTTCTGCGCTTTGAAGACTGGGGCCTGATGCTGGTGATGGGCGGCGGCGTGCTGGTGACGCTGCTGGCCTACCAGGGCGCGCCGCGCTGGCTGCGCGCGCCGCTGCTGGGCGGCCAGTTCGACACCCAGGCCCGCCCCTGGAACCGCGACACCCTGCAGGGCGCGGCGCTGTTCGGCGTGGGCTGGGGCCTGTGCGGCGTGTGCCCGGGGCCGGCCATTGCCGCGCTGGGCACGGGCAACACGCAGCTGCTGTGGGCGCTGGTGGGCATTGCGCTCGGTGCGATGGCACAGGGCTGGCGGGCCGACGCCAAACGCTGACAGCCGTCCGCTATAAATTTAATAGCTGCTCGTGCTTGAATTCCAAGCACGAGCAGGCGTTTTGGCTTGCAACCTGGTGCTGCAGAGCGCTCAGCGTGGTGCCTCGTCGGGCGTGCTGTCGTCGGCCAGCAGGTGGCGGCGCATCAGGTCAAAAAAGCTCTCGTAGAAGCTGTTGGCCGCGATGGTCTCGCTGCCCACCTTGACCAGCGATTCGCTGCTGGCCGTGAGCGGCAGCGACACCGAGCCAATGGCCCCCACGCCCAGGCTGGCCGAGTTGTTGGACTTCTTCAGGGTGTAGCTGTCCTGCACGGCGGTCACAAAGCCCAGGCTCACGCGGCCGTCGGGCGATTCAGGCACACAGACCACGCGGATCACCATCTGCAGGTGCGACTCTGCGCTGGGCTGGAAGTTTTTGTGGCCCTCGACCAGGTCGGGCGTGTGGGTGGTGATGATGTAGCCCTGGCTCAGCAGCGCACGTCGCGCAGCCTCGCAGGTGCGGTCGGGCCGCGCATCGAACAGGCGCGAATAGGTGGTGCCGGAGTCGAAGCGCTCCTGCGGCTCAAAGCGCGGCAGCGGCGGGCTGGTGGCGCAACCGGCCAGTGCGGCGGCCAGCAGCGCTGCGGCAGCGGCCAGCGGCAGGCGTGCGCGGCGGCTGGGGTGGGCGGGCCGGGATGGCGTGGTCAAGCTGGTGGTCATGGTCCCTCTCTGGCAAACGCCTGGGGGTGGAGTGTGGCAGAGCGCAAAAGTTGCAGGCCCAGGTGCAGGCCCGTTGCGGCAGGGATTTGCAGCCTGCCGCTATAGTCGCGGCCCCACACCGAAAGGAGCCGCATTGTCCCTGCTTGCCGTGGCCGGCTGGTGTCTGGTGGTGGCCGTCTCGGACGGCGACACCCTGACGCTGCAGTGCCAGAAAACCCCGGGTGCCGCGCCGCTGCGCGTGCGCGTGGCCGACATTGACGCGCCCGAACGCAAGCAGGCCTACGGCCTGCGCTCGCGCGACCACCTGCGCGCGCTGTGCCTGCGCCAGCAGGCGCGCATGACGCCCGTAGACCGCGACAGCTACGGCCGCACCGTGGCCCGCGTGGAATGCCGCGGCCAGGACGTGGCACGTGCGCAGGTGGGTGCGGGCATGGCCTGGGTGTACGCGCACGCTCCGCGCACGCCCGACCCGGCGCTGCAGCCGCTGCAGCAGCGCGCGCGCAAGGCACAGCAGGGGCTGTGGTCGCAGCCGCGCCCGCAGCCGCCCTGGGTGTACCGCCAGCGGCATGGGGCACAGGGTCGGGGCTGAATACTGCGGGCACTGCGGGCGCTGCGGCGCTCGGCCCGTCTGCCCACACATCCAACGGCCCACGCCGAGGCGGGCTGGGCTTTACGCGTTGGCCTGTAGCGCGCCTGCCAGCAGGCCGGGCAGGCGCTCGGCCTTCATGCGAAAGCCGCAGGCTTGCGGATGGCCGCCACCGCCCATGCTCTGCGCCAGCGGGATGCAATCAAACCCGGGCTGCGAGCGCAGCCCCACCTTGACCACCCCGCCCTTGCCCGCCGACCACATGAGCGCAAACGTGCCGCTGCGCTGCGACAGCAGATCGCCCACGAGGCTGTGGAACACGCCGGGGGCATTCACCATCAGCCCCGCATGGCCGTTGAAGACCACGGGCTGCGCGCCTTCGGCAATGTCGGCCGCGAGCTTGCGGAACTTGGCGTCCATGGCCTGGCCGCGCTCCATGAAGCGGGCCTGCTCGGCGGCGTCAAAGCGGGCAATCGTGTCCCAGCGCGCGATGTCTTGCGGCTCCATGTCGAGCGCCGCCAGGTAGGCGGGGCTGTCGGGGTACTGCCAGTTCCAGAGGTCGCGGTCTTCGATGTAACGCACCAGATCGGGCAGTTCGGCGTCGGGGTGAAAAAACTCCCAGGCCAGGCGCGCGCCCGACTTGGCCATGTCGAAGTACACGGCGCCGCAGCGGCAGGCAAAGCCCTCCAGCTGGTCGGCGGCGCTGCGGTGGTGGTCCAGCAGCACCAGCTTGGCAGCCTGCGCGTCGATGCCGCGCAGGATCTCGGCCGGGAACGAGAAGTCGAGGATGTACACCGCCCGCCCGGCCAGCGGGGGCAGGTCGGCCAGGGTCTGCACCTCGCCGTGGTCCAGCCCGCGCAGCTCCACCGCCCCTTCGTAGTAGCGCCAGGCCGCCAGGGCCGCGCCAAATCCGTCGGGGCAGCCCTTGCCGTGGTAGAGCACCAGCGGTGCGGGGTCGGCGCGGTCGGGCGCAGTGGTCAGCGAAAGGGGCAGCAGGGATTTCTTCATGGGCCGCGCATTGTCGCGGATCAGGCCCGGGCCGCCATGCGGCTTGCGTCAGATGGGCAGCCAGCGCCACCAGAACGGCGTGCGCACCTCGCGCGCGCCGCGGCCTTGCAGCAGCGAAATCAGCGCCGTGCGGCCATATCGGCGCGCCGCCTGCAGCGGCGTCATGTCGTCAAACTCCGACTTGAGCTGCGGGTCGGCCCCGTGTTCCAGCAAAAAACGGGCAAGCTCGTCATGCCCGTGGATGAGGCTGGCCACCAGCGGCGTGCACAGAATCTCAGGGTGCTGGTAGTTGGGGTTGACGCCCGCGCGGATGTGGTGGCGCACCAGCGCCAGATCACCCGCCACGGCGGCGGCGTACATGTCTTTCCAGTCTCCAGCCGACATGGCAACTCCTTGGGGTTCAGGGTGGGCGAATCACGCAGATGCGGGGCCGCAGTGTAGGCCGCCGGGGCTGCGGCACAATCCGCGGCTTTCCCTAGTGCCCGCCCCCGTGTTACCGAATGCCCTGCCCGCCCTGCCCGTGCTCTGGCGCGACGACCACCTGGTCGCCGTGTACAAGCCCGCAGGCTGGCTGGTACACCGCACGGGGCTGGACGCAGGCGAAACCCGCTTTGTGGTGCAGGCGGTGCGCGACCAGCTGGGCCAACGCGTGTACCCGGCGCACCGGCTCGACAAGGGCACCTGCGGCGTGCTGGTGCTGGCGCTGCACCCCGAGGCCGCGTCGCGCCTGGGCCAGGCTTTTGCCGAGCACCGCGTGCACAAACGCTACCTGGCCCTGGTGCGCGGCTGGGCCCCGGAAGCGGCGGATGTGGACCACGCGCTGCGCCCCGACGACGCGCCTGCCGACGCCCCGCCCCAACCCGCACAGACCCGGTTCACACGCCTGGCTCGGTGCGACTGGCCCGAGGTGAGCGATCCGCGCTTTGCCAGCACGCGCGCCAGCCTGGTACTGGCCGAGCCGCACACGGGCCGCCGCCACCAGATCCGCCGGCATCTCAAGCACATCGCCCACCCGATCATTGGCGACGCCACGCATGGCAAGGGGCCGCTGAACCGCTGGTGGGCCGAGCGGCTAGGCCTGCAGCGCCTGTGGCTGCACGCCTGGGCACTGACGCTGCCGCACCCGGCCGACGGACGGCCACTCGTGCTGCACAGCGGCCTGCCCTGGCCGCTCAATGCGCGCGCCCAGCAGGCCTGTACAGGTGCGGGTGCCGAGGCCCCCACCGAAGCGCCCTGGGCAGCCTGGCAGCACCTGGGCGGACTGCTGCCCTGGCAGTGGAGTGCCACCCCGCCCGCACGGCCCTGATGCCGCGCGGCCAAGGCGGATGTGCGTCAGCGGCCCACGCGGCGGCTGTGCCGCATGCCCCACAGGCCCAGCAAGCCCGACAGCAGGATCAAGGCCCATCCACCCAGGGTCGGAATCGAGGCCGCGTTGGACGGTGCCGGCACGCCAATGCCGCCAGCGTCCCGCACGATGCCGTTGGCCACGAGATCGTCGTCGCCCAAGCCTCCATCAATGATGGTGATCGTGACGGTGTTGCCCGCAACGACCGCAGAGTCAAACGGGTACCAGTGCGGCGTGGTGTTGGAGGCCGTAGGACCGTACTTCCAGAAACGCGCCCCGGCGGGCAGCGCCTGAGGGTAGGTGAAGGTGATGGACACCGAGCCGCCGACCGCGCCGCCCGTGGCAACGAAGTCGAACACGCCGTAAGGGAAGCTCCAGCCCGACAAGGCTGACCCAGGCGACTTGGGATGGCCGGAGACGCCGATGAAGCCCGCGCTCTGGTACAGGCCGTTGCCCGCAGCCGTGAACTGCCAGGGCGCCGCGGTGGTGGCCAACACCTGCCCACCGGGGGTGTTGCCGGAAATGGACGTTCCGACCCCTGCCGGGACGGTGACTGCAAAGTCCTGCTGCACGGCCGACGCAGCCGCGTAGGTGGCGTCGCCCGCCTGCGAGGCCATGAGGCGGCAAGTGCCCACGCCCAGCAAGCGCACGGTGGCGCCCGTCACGCTGCACACCGCCGGAGTGGCGCTGGCAAACGACACTGTCAGGTTGGAGCTGGCGGTGGCCGACACGGTGAAGTCGGCATCGCCCAGCGCTTTGGCAGGCAGGGCAGCAAAGGTGATCGTCTGCACGATCTTGCCGACGCTGAGGCTCAGCGTGGCGGTAGCGGGCAGATAGAACGCATCACCCGCCTTGCTCGCGGTGATCTCACAGGTGCCCAGCGCATCACCGCGCACGGTGCTGCCGGTGACGCTGCAGAACGTGCTCCCCTGGGTGACGCTGTACGCGACGCCCCCCGTTCCAGCGCCACCCGAGACCGACAGGCTCGCGGTCTGCTGCAGTTGCAGACTGGCCGGGTTGGCCGACAGCGTCAGCGTGGGCTGCGCCGCCTTGGAAACAGTGATGTCCACCGTGGCCGAAGCCGCGTTGTACAGCGCATCGGCCGCCTTGGTGGCCGTGACCGTACAGTTGCCCACGCCAATGCCGGTGACAGTGGCACCCGAGAGCTGACACTGGCCTGCACCCGCCGTGATGCTGTAGCTCACGACACCGGAGCCCGAGCCCCCAGTGGTAGACAACGCCGAGGTACCCAGATACACAATCGCCGCGGGCGATGCGACCGCCGTCAGCCCAGCCTGGTCGGCTTTGCCCACGGTGATGTCCAGGGTGGCGGTGACCGCCTCGAAATCGGCGTCGGCCGCTTTGGTCGCTGTCACGGTGCAGGTACCCGGCAACACGCCGGTGACCACGGCACCGCTGACAGAGCAGAACGAAGCGCCCGCCGTGACGGCGTACGCCACCGACCCGGTACCCGAGCCGCCAGTGGTGGACAGCGTCGCCGATCTATTGACCTGCACCGAGGGAGACGGGGCGGCCGACACCGTCAGCGGGCTCTGGCTTGCGCGGGTGACCGTCACCTGAACGGTGCCCGTCACCGGGTTGTAGTTGGCATCGCCTGCCTTCGTCGCGGTGACCGTGCAGTTGCCAATCGCCAGCGCCGTGAGCGTGCTGCCTGTCACCGAACACGAGGTGGCCCCTGCGGTCACCGCATAGCTCACAGCGCCAGCACCAGTGCCGCCGGTGGTCGACAGCGCAGCGGTTCCATTGAGCACCACCGAAGCCGGGTTGGCCACGACAGAAAGCCCGGCCTGCTCTGCCTTGGTCACCGTCACATCCACCGTCGCGGTGGCGGCCTGGTAGTTCCCGTCGGACGCTTTGGTGGCCGTCACGGTACAGGTGCCAGCGCCGGTGGCAGACAAGGTGCTGCCCGTGACCGAGCAGAAGGAGCCGCCCGCCGTCACGGCATAGCTGACCGCGCCAGTGCCCGCGCCGCCCGAGGTGGACAAGGTCGCCTGCCCACCAAATACGACGCTGCCTGGCGAAGCCGTCACGCTGAAGCCGACCTGCGAGCCCTGCGCGTTGGTCAGGGCGAACTGGGCCGTGAGGCTGCCGGAGGTGGCGCTCACGTTGTAGCTGCCGGCCACCATGTTGGCCGTGGCGGTCACGGTGGCAACGCCTGCGGCGTCGGTGGTGGCCGATGTCGAGGGCGCGAGCGAGGCGGATGCGCCGCTGCCGGGCACCGAGAAGTTCACCACCACCCCGGGCAATGCGCGGCCGTCCTGATCCGTGATCTTCAACGAAAGCGACTGCGCGAACGCCGCACCGATTTGGGTGCTCTGGCCATTGCCGCTCTCCACCGTCATGGCCGCAGGCGGCCCGAACGGATCGATGCGCAGCACGAGTCCGTTGGAGCGCATGGCACCGCCGGACAGCGCACCCGTGGTCGGCGCGGTCAACCCATTGGAGCCGGATGTGCTGGTAAAGCCGCCCACCGACAGGATGGTGTCCGCCCCCAGAGTGCCCGCGGCCACGGCCCACATGCCGTCGTAAGCCGCCGTCCCCAGAAAACCGCTGTAGGCCACCTGGGCAGCACTGCCTGCGGTGCGGTGGGTCAGCCGCACGATGAAGCCGTCGTCCAGCCCGCGCGGGGTGGTGGTCAAGCCGCTTTGTGCCTGCACCGGAAAGCCCGCCCCCGATGCCGTCTGCCCCACGACGTACACCGCATCGGCATCCTGTGCGATGCCGCCGACGCTGTCGTACCCGCTGCCTCCCAAGTAGGTTGCATACGGCAGGCTGCCGCCCAGTCGCACGATGAAGCCGTCCATGCCGCCGCTGTTCGAAGCGTAGGGCCCGTTGGCCAGCGCCCGGGCTCCGGCGTTGTTGGCCGGAAAATTGGATGAACTCGTCTCCCCCCCCACCAGCACGGAACCATCTGCGGCGATTGCCACGGCCAGTGCGCGGTCGATGCCCGCACCAGAGCCGGTGAGCAGTTCCACGGTCACACTGCCACCCGATTCCGGAACCGTCGCGACAAAAGCGTCCAGCAGGTCGGCTGTGCGGTCGCTGTTGGTGATGGTGCGAAAGCCGGTCAAAGTGGGCAGCGACGCCGCGCTGGAATTGGTGGCACCGACGACCACGGCGCTGCCATCGGACTTCACGGCGACCGCGTGGCCTGCTTCATCGCCGCCGTCTCCCCCCAGAAAGCCTGCGTACTCCAGCGTGGAGCCATTTGCCGCGACCCGGGCCAGGAACGGGTCCATGCCGCCCGTCGCGGAGGCATCTCCGCCGTGGCTGGTGCGTGGCCCGACGTGTGCCGGAAACTGTGGCGCCGCCGTGGTGCATCCACTGCCCGCCGACGCGGTACACACGGAATAGCCCGTCACGTAGGCGCGTCCCAGCGCATCGACGGCGATGCCGTTGGCCTGGTCGTCTTCACTGCCACCGATGTAGCCTGCATAGCCCACGCTGGCACCGTCGTTGGCCAGACGCACCACGAAGGCGTCTTTGTGGTCGCCGGTCTTGCTGCGGCGCAGCCGGTTGGCGGCATCGGTCCCCACGGCGGGAAAGTTGTTCGAGGTGGTGCCACCCGCCAGATAGATCCGCCCGAGGCCATCCAGCGCCAGGCCATGGCATGCATCCTCACCACTGCCGCCCACGTAGGTCACAAACTGCACAGCGCCACTGGCGTTGAACTTGACCACAAAGGCATCGGTTGCGCCACGGGCCCCGCCGCCCGTGGTCACCGGCAGGTCGGTGGACTGGGTCACCCCGCAGGCGTAGGTATTGCCGTCGCTGTCGCGCGCCACGGCGTACACCAGGTCGTCGGAATTGCCACCCACCAGGCCCGAGTAACCTGTCCAGGCAGGGTCGATGATCAGGGGCCGGCTGGCGTCGTAAGCACCCAGGCGAAAGCCCACGCGCCAACGCTGTGCCCCTAAAGACTCAAGCCGGTAGGCGGAAGTCACGACGACCTGCCCTTGCCCACCTGCACCCGGCTGAAACACCAGCGGTGCCGCATCGGCCATGCGCTGGCCCGCGACATGCCACACCAGCGACCCATCGGACAGCACTTCCGCACGGTCAGCACCTTCGACCACCCAGGCCACGCGTGCCGGGTCTGCGCCGGGTGCAAGCTCGAACTGGTACTTGAGTCCTGCTGCGCTGCCCGTGAACACGGCATCGATACCCGGCCACACCTGGCGGTAGGCAATACCGGCATAGGTGCGCAGATGCGTCTGCCAAGACGCCGCCGAGGGACCCACCAGCCAGTGGTACTGCGCAGGCGACGCGTCAAAGCCCTGAGGCTGTACCGGCGCCGCACCCTCAAAGCGCATGCGCAAAGGCCCCACGCCGCCTTGTTTGGACTGCAGCCCCGCCCCTTCGCGCGCATCCATGACCACGCCCTGCGTGTCAAAACCGATCTGGCGGCCCGGCACCATGGCCCGGAAGGCAGCGCCCCCCGAAGCCTCGGCGGGCAACGACAGAAAACGATGCTGGCGCTCGGCAAGCTCTCGCTGCACCAGGGCTGCCGAAGGGGCAGGCCCCGCAGCACTCACGGAGCCGGCGATCACCGACAGACTCAGGGCAGCAAAGATTCGACGCATGAACAAGAACAATCAGAAAATGTCGCAGAGGGCCGAAGACGCGGACAAGCATCGGTGGCCTGCCCTGACAAGGCGCATCAGGTGCGTGGGGGAAAGATCCCCTGCATGGCAATCACGAAATTGAGCACAAGATACGGCGGCAGGTTGTTGTGCGGCTGACTACCGCCAGCTGTGGCCAGCATCTGCGTCGATGTCACCGCGGGTGTGGTGCCCACGGGGGCATACGGGCGATGGGTGGGCTGACCGAGCACAGCCCCGGAGGGGTCTGCCAATGCCGCGTCTGCGGGGCCGGCCACATTCAACGTGTGCTGGTGCACCGGAATCTGGGACTCCACCAAGGTGACTTGCTCAGCGCCGCCGGTCTCTCCGAGGGTGCGCTCGCTCAACCCTACCGATTGCCCCCAGTGCATGGGCATGCGCCCCTGCAGATCGGGCAGCGCAAAATTTTGGCTACCGTTACCGCCATAGGTGGTACCCAGCAGGGAAAACAGCGCCGTATTTTGTGACAGGGGCAGCAACCGCCCGTCGCAAAACGCCCAGCCACTGGGTGCAAAGTTGCAGCCCATCATGCGGACTTCCGCGATAAATGGATCCATGGTCAGTTCTGAGACGGATAAACGCCCGTCAGGGCAATGGCAAACCCCAGGGTCAGGTAGGGCGGCATGTTGTTGTGGGGCTGGCTCCCACCCACCGCAGAAACAGCTGTCTCCGCCATCGACGCGGTGGCTGCACTGGCATACCCGCCCCGCACGCCTGCGTGCACCGCATTGGCCGGGTTGCGCACGGTCCCCGGTGCGCTGGTGCCGGAGACCGTGTGGGTATGGGTCGGTATCTGGGAAATGTTCAAGGTCACGGACTCAGAACCAGAGCGTTCGCCCAGAACGTGACCATTGCCGAAGTGCATGGGCATGCGCCCGCGCAGATCGGGCAAGGCGAAGTTGGTCCTTCCGTCGCCACCGTAGGTGGTGCCCAGCAGCGAAAACAGCGCCTGGTTTTGGTTGATTGGCAGCAGTTGTCCGTTGCACATGGCCCACCCTTGGGGCGCGAAGTTGAAGGAGACCATGCGGATCTCCGACAGGAAAGGCACAGCCATAGCGTTACGTCTGCGAAGGAAAGATGCCGTACAAGGCAATGATGAAAGACAGCGCCAGAAACGGTGGCATGTTTTCATGCGGCTGGTTGCCCCCGACACTGGCCACCGCAGAGGCAGCTAGCGACGATGACGGCGCACCGGCATTGGCAAACGCCTTGTAATCGCGATGCCGCGCGGGTACCGCATTGGCTGGGGTGGAGAGGAATCCGGGTCCGCTGGCTGCCAGTGCGGTGTGGGTGTGGCTGGGCATCTGCGCCGCCCCCAAGGTCACCTCCTCGACGCCACCCATTTCGCTCAACACGAAGTTGCGACCGCCGGGAGTCAAGACACCCATGTGCACGGGAATGCGGCCCTGAAGGTTGGGAAGCGCGAAGGTACTTTGACCGTCTCCGCCATAGGTCGTACCGATGAGCTGAAACAAGGTTTCGTATTCGGTGATCGGCAGAAGTCGCCCGTCGCAGAAGGCCCAGTCCCTCGGGGCAAAGTTGCCGGCGAACATGCGGATCTCGCCGATGTAAGGAGTGCTCATACAGGATTCGCGGCGCGCACTCCGAATCAGGCAGGTGCAGCGCTGCAGTCGTCAGCTGAAAGAAGGAAGAGAGTTTGCACGCGACATCGCGCCCGGGCGGCACGGCGTGCGCAGGGTCTTGCAGGGGAGAAACCTTATCACTCCCGCCCATAGATGCGAGCAAAAGAACATTTGGATACGTTTTGCGGGATGGGGGGACGGTGTTTGTGGCCGAGATTCGATGGCCTCAGAGGCCGACTTCGGGCAAGATGCGCGCCTTCCGCCCCAAACGCCATGCCAGACATCTCTCTCTCCCGCCGAACCCTGATGGAGGCCAGCGTGGCCTCGGTATTGCTCACCGGCGCGACCGCGGCCTCCGCCAAGACGGCCGAGGGTGCTTCGCTGGAGCTGCGCCACTTTGTGCCGCTGGTGGGTGAGAACTTTCACATCACCCCGGTGGGCTCAAGCGGAGCGCCGTCGCATGCACTGGCGCTGCGGCAGGCCGGGCCCCTGACCGATACGCCGCGTGCGACCGACCCGCAACGCAGCTTCCGTCTGGTTTTTGAATGCCCAGGCGCAGGCGTGGCCCAGGACACCTGGCAACTCGAGCACCCGGCGCTCGGCCGCCATGCGGTGTTCCTGAGTCCCAACGACGCCCAGGGGCGACTTGTGGAAGCGGTGTTCCTGCGGCTCTGACCCACACCTGCCAGCACGCCCCAACGCGGTTGGCTACGGCCGCTGTGCCGGACGAACCAGGGTCTCGTGCATCGTCAGGCCCGCTCCATCGACCGGGGCGAAACCCCAGCGGATGTACCAGTCGCGTGCGCGACTGTGGCGCAACACCTCCAGCCGCACCGGCAAGGCGTGCGCGTCGGCACACGCCATCAGCCCCCGCAACATGGCCGTGCCCAGCCCCTGGCTTTGCCACTGCGGATGCACCCCGATGTCCACCAGATGCAGTGCCGCAGCCCCGCCCCGCTCAGATCGCCATGCCATGGCCCCCACTAGCGAGCCAGCCTGCTCGGCCACCTCGCAGTACACGTCCGGAAAGCGTGCCCGGTATTGCTGCCACTGGCTGTCCACCTGCTGTGCACACAGCGCCTGCAGTTGCGCAGGCGCAAGGCCCAGCAGCGCAAAGTCAGCGGCCCGCACGGCCATGCGCAGGGCACGCAGTGGCTGGGCGTCTTGCGGCGCCTCGCGACGCCAGCGGACCGTGCTGCTGTGCGGCAACACGATCCGGGTCGGTGGCCGCACCGCGTCATCGGCGCTTTCAGAGGGCATTGTGCTCATGCGCCGAGCATACGGTCTGGCGCTCTCGATGGAACGTCGGCAGGAAGCTTCTACACTGCCGCCTTTTGCCGCATGGGCTCTTGGACTCGGCGGTGTGTATGGATGCCTGTGCCTGATTCTTCTTATGCAACGTCCCACGGCAACCTGCGCGGCATCCTGGCCATGCTCGCGGCTGTGGGCTGTTTTTCGCTGATGGACGCGCTGCTCAAGCAGTTGTCGGCCCACTACCCGGCCGTGCAGGTGGCTGCGCTGCGCGGCTGGGCGGCGCTGCCGCTGGTGGCGGCCTATGTGTGGTGGCGCCAGCAGGGGCCCACGCTGCTGCGCGTGCGCTGGCCGCTGCACCTGTTGCGCGGCGCGCTCAATGTGACCATGCTGGCCTTGTTTGCGTTTGCGCTCAAGTCGCTGGGGCTGGCCGAGGCGTACACGCTGTTCTTCATTGCGCCGCTGCTGATCACGCTGCTGTCCACCGTGGTGCTGCACGAGCGCGTGCGCGCTGCGCACTGGGTGGCGATTGCGATGGGGATGGTGGGCGTGCTGGTGGCGCTGCGGCCCGATGGCGCGTCGATGTGGAACGCAGGCGCGCTGGCCGTGCTGGGGGCCGCCAGCTGCTATGCGCTGTCGGCCATCACCGGGCGGCTGCTCAGCCGCACCGATTCGAGCGCGAGCATGGTGTTCTGGACGACCACCCTGCTGGCCCTGGGCGCGGGCGCGCTGGCCTGGCCCGGCTGGCAGCCCGTGGCGGCCGCGCATGCACCGTGGGTGGCGGGGCTGGCGGTCACGGGTTTTCTGGGGCAATTGGCGATCACGGAGGCCTTCCGGCACGGGCAGGCGTCGGTGGTGGCGCCATTTGAATACACGGCCCTGGCCTGGGGCGTGGGGCTGGATTGGCTGATCTGGCTGGCCGTGCCCGACGCCGCCACGCTGATGGGCGGCGCCATCATCATCGCCAGCGGCCTGTACCTGGTGCGCACCGAGCGCACGCAGGCCACGCTGCCGCCCTGACCAGCCCAGACGTGCCGCCGCCCTGGCCTGCACAGGCCCGCAGCGTGCGCGCCTGTTGCTCAGGCTTGCAGCGGCCGCGTGAGGTACACCCCTTCGCGCCCCACGATGGGCTCGCGCGTGGGCATGAACACCGTGCAGCCGTCGCAGGGCGACACGATGCGGTGCGGCCCGTCGGTGGCAATCAGTTCGCCCCGCGCAAAGGTTTCAAAACCCACGAGCGGACGCACAAACGCAAAGTCGGGCGTCTGCACCACAAAGGTTTCGAGCAGCGCATAGCGGTGTGCGGCGGGCCGGACCACGCCGCCGGGCACAGCGTCGGCATCGATCAGGCCGCAATGCGCCAAAAAGGCCCAGGTCGTGGCCACGGCCGTGTCGGCGGCCGACTGCGCAAAGTGCTGCCCGCACTCCACCACCAGCGCCGCACCCGGCGCACCGGCCCGGCCATGCGGCGCGCACTGGATCAGTGGCGTGCCCGTGCCCAGGCCGTCGGACATCAACAGGTGGATGGCCGGGCCGCCTACGGCCAGCGCCACGGCGGCGTTGCCCGGCGTGTCGGGGTACACCCAGAACGGTGCCACGGGCTGGCTGGTGGAATGGATGTCGAGCACATGGTCGGCCGCGGCCACCACCGGGCGCAGGGCGCGCGCGCGGCGCAGCTCGGGCGAATCGCCCGGGCCATCGAGCTGCGCGGCCGACCACACGCGGTTGAGGTTGTCCACCATCTGGCGGTTGGCAAAGGGCTGCGCGGGGTCGAAGGCGTTGTAGGCCTCGACGTGCGCAAAGCTCACGGTGAGCGTACCGATGCGCGGGCGCACCCCCTCGTCGAGCAGGCGCGTGGCGGCCACCATGCCGCAGATTTCATTGCCATGCGTGAGTGCGTTGATCAGCACATGCGGCCCGGGCCGGCCCGAATCGAATCGGTGCACGTAGTCGATGCCCGTGTTGCCCTGGCGGTAGGCCGACAGGTCGCGCGGCAGCACTTCGAGGGGGGGTAGATCCAAAACAGTCATGCAAAACGTCAGCGGGTAGAAACCTCACAGCCACGGTGGCCGAGGGACTGGAAGAAATGGCAGGCACAGACCCGCGGGGGCCCCGGGCGCAAGGCCCGCCCGGGGGCTGGGCGCATCAAGAGCGCGGATCGCCCGCATCGGGGTCGCGCCGGCCCGTGCCCTTGCCGCGGGCCTTGGCGCGTTCGAGCTTCTGGCGGCGGCGCTCGGCCTCCACGGCCTTGCCGGCCTTGAGCCAGGCCTCGAACTGCGGCGGCGTCTCCAGGGTGATGCGGCCAATCGCACCGCTGCGGAAGTCGGTGAGCACCAGCTCGGCCGCCTTCTGCACGTTGATGCGCCCGCCCGACATCACCGCGCCGCGCTTGCGGCCGATGGCGTCCAGCAGCTCATGGTCGGGCATGGCGGCAATCTGCTCGGGCGTGCTGCCCAGGCGGTAGCGGGCTTCGAGCAGCGGCGCGTACGCGGCCTGCAGCCGGCCCAGCAATTCGAGCGCCACCAGTTCTTCGTCGTAGGCGTTGCGGCCCACGGCGCCGCTGGCCGCCAAATGGAAGCCGCTTTCCGGCACGATGATACGCGGCCACAGCATGCCCGGCGTGTCCCAGAGGTAGAAGTCGTCTTCGAGCGTGATGCGCTGCTCGATCTTGGTCACACCCGCCTCGTCGCCGGTCTTGGCCTGGCGCTTGGCCGACAGCGTGTTGATGAGCGTGGACTTGCCCACGTTCGGAATGCCGCAGATCAGCACGCGCAGCGGCCGCTGCATGCCGCGGCGCAGCGGTGCCAGCGCGCGGCAGGCGTCAATCAGCTTGCGCGCGGGCGCGGTGTCCGACGCGTCGAGCGGGATCGCGCCCGTGGCGGTCTGTGCCTGGTACCAGGCCAGCCACAGCGCGGTGCGTTCGGGGTCGGCCAGGTCCTGCTTGTTGAGCACCTTGAGCTTGGGCTTGCTGCCCGTGAGCTGCGCCAGCAGCGGGTTGGCGCTGGAGCCGGGCAGCCGGGCGTCGAGCAGCTCGATGACCACGTCGATGTCTTTCAGACGTTCGGTGATCGTTTTCTGGGTCAGGTGCATGTGACCCGGGAACCACTGGATGGCCATAGATGCGATGTGCTGCGGTGCGTGGAGGAAGGGCAAAGCCCACGGGGCGGGGGTGGCGGCTGCGGCGGCGGGGCCGGGCTGCGGGGATAATCCGGGCCGGCCCGCGCGGCGGGCCAGCCGATGCGTGGGCCCGCCATTGTCGCAGCCCGCGCGCACTGCCCCGACTTGCACCGATCTCCCCATGGCCCGTTCGCCCTCGTCCCCGCTGTCTGATCTGTGGTTCAAGGGCGTGGTCTGCGCGCTGATTGGCGCGGTCATCGTCATCGGCCCGTGGGTGGCACGCTCGCCTTCGGTGCGCGAGCTGCTCGCGCAGGCGGCGGTGGTCGGCTGGTTTGCGCTGGTGCTGGGCCTGGCTTTTTGCGGCCGGGCGCTGTGGTGGCAATGGCAGCAGCGCCGCTGAGCCCCGAGGCCCCGCTGCGCGATGCGCCCACGGCGCGTGCGGTGATCGCGCTGTGGCAGGCGCGGATGCAGGCACACGGCCTGGCGCTGCGCCCGCCACCGCCCGAGCCCACCACCTGCTGCGGCCGCGGTTGCAACGGCTGCGTGTGGGAAGGCTGGGTGGCTGCGGCCGAGTTCTGGCGCGAGGATGCGCGCAAGGCACTGGGCGATGCAGGCGCTGCAGGCGCCGGGCCCCACGCACCGGCCTGAGGCCTGCGCGGCAGTCCTGTCCCTCTGGCCCAATCCTCAAGCCCAATCGGCCTGAGATCCAGCAAAATCAAGCACGAGCAGCTATCAAAAAAGTAGCGTCTCTGCCCCGCCGCAAGCGTCAGCCCAGCCCCTCCACCGCCATGTACTGCTGCCGCCAAGCCTCAAAGGGCAGCGTATCGGCGGCTTCGATGGCGCGCTGGGTGGCCCAGGATTCCTCGGCCATGGCGTCAAACCGTGCCTGCTGCTCGGCGCTCCAGGGCAGGGCCAGCAGCGCGTCGGCCGCGCGGCGCGACTGGGCCAGTGCAAACGACTCAAAGCGGTTGCCGTGGTCTTGCGCCATGGCGCGCAGCACGCGGGCCGAGGGCGTCTGGTCGGGCACGAACAGCAGCGCGTGCGACTGCTGCAGCGCGGCGCTGTAGGCGTCGGTGCCGTGGGCTGCGTCCAGCGCGCGCGCAATGGGCGCGCAGGCCTGCAGCACCTCGGAGCCCCAGTCGCGCAGGGCAATGCGCTCACCGTTGCGCAGCAGCTCCAGCCCGGGCTCGCGGCCACGTTCGGCGGTCAGGTGCTGGTTTTTCTGCAGCTCGGCAATCTCCTCGGGCGTGTCGGGCGGGCTCTCCGACAGCAGGCAGTGCAGCAAAAACACATCGAGCAACCGGATGGTGTCGGCCGTGATGCCCACGGGCACGAACGGGTCCAAGTCCATCAGGCGCACTTCGACGTATTCGACGCCGCGCTCGCGCAGCGCATGCAGCGGGCGCTCGCCGGTCTTCACGGTACGCTTGGGCCGGATGGTGCCGTAGAACTCGTTTTCAATCTGCAGCAGGCTGGTGCCGAGCTGGTTGTAGTCGCCGCCCGGGTTGCGGATGCCCACGGCCTCGTAGGCCGGATACGGTTGCGTGAGCGCGCCGTGCAGCGAGCGCGCATAGCCGTGCAGGCCGTTGTAGCTCACGGCCAGCGTGGCCTGCGCGTCGCTCTGGTAGCCCAGGCGGCCCATGCGCAGCGAGGTGGCGTGCGGCAGGTACAGGGCCTCGTCGCTCAGGCGCTGCAGGCTGTGCTGGCGGCCTTCCACAAAGCAGGGGCAGAGCGCGGGCGACGCACCGAACAGGTACAGCAGCACGAACGCATGGCGGCGGAAGTTGCGGATCAGCGCAAAGTACTGCTCGCTGCTCACGCCGGGCATCGACCAGTTGTAGTGGATGCCCGAGATCGTCTGCATGCGCCGGCCGTAGCGGTGGCCCAGGCCCATGCGGTACACGCTCTTGGCGCGGCCCACGTTGGAGCCGCCGTAGCGCGCGAGCGGAATCGTCTCGTCGGTGGGCAGGCCGCAGGGCATGCTGGAGACCCACATCAGCTCCCCGCCCTGCTGGGCGAGCGTGCGCAGCACGAACTGGTGGACGGCCGTGAGCTCGTCCAGACACTCCTGCACGCCGTGGGGCGCACCGGTGATCAGTTCGAGCTGCGACTCGCTGTAGTCGGTGGTGATGTGCGGGTGCGTGAGGGCCGAGCCCAGCGCCTGCGGATGCGGCGTGAGCGCCAGCCCCCCGGTGGGCAGCACGCGCAAGCCTTCTTTTTCGATGCCGCGGCGAATGCCCCCCAACGTGGCGGGGGACAGCGCGGCGAGTGTGTCTTGCAAGGTGCTCATGGCGGGATCTGTTCGGTAACCGGCCGGCACCTTAGCACGGAGCCCGCGCGCTTGCAGGCGCAGGCTCCGGCACAGGCGCAGACTCAGCCGCGGCGTGCGGCCATGGCCTTGCCGACTTCCAGCGTGCCCTGGGCCGCGCCGCTGCCCGGCACCTGCTCGCCCTCGCGCGCGGTCACCTCGGCCAGGCGCGCGGCCAGTTGCTCGGGCACGGCATCGCCCAGGCCCAGGTGGATGCCCTGGGTCAGCGTGATGTGCGCGGCCTCGAACGAGCCCGCACCCGCGCACAGGATGGTGCGCGTGGGCGCGCTTTCGTGCGCCAGCACCAGCATGGCGGGCACCACGGCTTCGGGCTTGAGCGCGGCCAGCACCTCTTCGGGCATCAGGCCTTCGGTCATGCGCGTGGCGGCCGTGGGGGCCAGAGCGTTCACATGGATGTGGTGCTTGGCCCCCTCGATCGCCAGCGTCTGCATGAGCCCCACCTGCGCCAGCTTGGCCGCGCCATAGTTGCTCTGGCCGAAGTTGCCGTACAGGCCGGTGGACGACGTGGTCATCACGATGCGGCCGTACTGCTGGGCCACCATGTGCGGCCACACAGCCTTGCAGCAATTGGCCGCGCCCATCAGGTGCACGTCCACCACCAGGCGGAAGTCGGCCATGTCCATCTTGGCAAACGACTTGTCGCGCAGGATGCCCGCGTTGTTGACCAGGATGTCCACGCGGCCCCAGGCGTCGATGGCCTGCTGCACCATGGCCTGCACGGCGTCAAAGTCGGTCACGGAGGCTCCGTTGGCCAGGGCCTCGCCACCGGCTGCGCGGATTTCGTCCACCACGGCCTGCGCCGCGCTCACGGTGCCGCCGGTGCCGTCCACCGCGCCGCCCAGGTCATTGACCAGCACCTTCGCGCCGCGCGCTGCCAATGCCAGCGCGTGCTGGCGGCCCAGGCCGCCACCGGCGCCCGTGACGATGGCCACACGGCCCTGGAAATCGATTGCCATGGAGTTCGCTCCTTGTCGTGTCACTGCACAAAAACATACACCCCAGCGCGGCGGCCTGTTGCCGTCGGCAGCCACCCGCGCCGGCCCGGGCCGCACTGTACGCCAGGCGCCCCCTGCACCTCCGTTGCGCACGCGACTGCACCCAGGCCTGCGGGGCCGCGGGTTATCCCGCATCGGGCTGGACAGCTTTGTGGATAACCCTGAACAAGCCCTGTATGGCGCTGCCAAGTGCTTGATTTCAAAGGGAAAGCCTTGTACCGCTGAAAATTTGGGCAGTGCGTTCACGCGCAGCCCCGGGTTATCCCGCCCCGGGCTGGACAGCTTTGTGGATAACTGTGGACAAGCGCTGTACGGCTGCGCCAAGTGCTTGATTTCATTGGGGCCTGTTCCCAATGCTTAAAAAACAGGCATACCAGCCATCAACCCGCCAAACCCGAAAGCTGGCGCTCCGACGCTATTCATTTCATAGCGGCTCGTGCTTGAATTTGCTGGTCCGCAGGCCGTTTTGGCCCACACTGCGCGGCAGCCCCCGCGCGCGGCCGGGTCAAAGCGCCCGCGGCACAATCGCCCGCATGAGCAGCACCGCCCCTTTCTTTACCGCGCACGTCGAACCAGGCGGCGCGCAATGCGACGCCTGGCCCGAGCAGCCTCTGCTCGTTTCGATGGAGCAAGGCGGCATCGACTGGCCCAGCTCCTGCCGCAACGGCACCTGCCGCACCTGCATCGGCCAGCTGGTCGAAGGCAGCGTGCGCTACACCATCGACTGGCCCGGCCTGACGCCTGAAGAAAAGGCGGAAGGCTGCGTGCTGCCCTGCGTGGCCTACCCCACGTCGGACGTGCGCATCGAAGGCTCGGCCATCTGAGAACCCGGGCGCTGCCCGGCTGCACTAAAATCGGGCCTCTGGAGCCTGGGCGCGCATCCGCACGCCGCTTCAGCAGGTGCGGCACGGCCGCCACGCATGTTCTTTGGGCGGTTCTCGCAGGCAGCGCGCCTGTGGCCACACGAACTGCGCGGCCCGCAGCCCACGGCGCCCCTCCCAAGGAACACCCATGAACACCCCCCTCACCCCTGTCGCCATCTCGCCGGTGGAAGACATCGTGGCCGACATGCGTGCCGGCCGCATCGTGATCCTCGTGGACGAGGAAGACCGCGAGAACGAAGGCGACCTGGTACTGGCCGCCGACCATGTGACGCCCGAGGCCATCAACTTCATGGCCCGCTTCGGTCGCGGGCTGATCTGCCTGACGCTCACGCGCGAGCGCTGCGAGCGCCTGCGCCTGCCGCCCATGGTCAGCCGCAACGGCACCAAGCATTCGACAGCCTTCACGGTCTCCATTGAAGCCGCCGAGGGCGTGACCACCGGCATCTCGGCCGCCGACCGCGCCCGCACCGTGCAGGCCGCCGTGGCCCCCAACGCCCGCGCCGAAGACCTGGTGCAACCCGGCCACATCTTTCCGCTGCAGGCGGTGGACGGCGGCGTGCTCATGCGTGCCGGCCACACCGAAGCCGGTTGCGACCTGGCCGCCATGGCCGGTTGCAGCCCGTCGGCCGTGATCTGCGAGATCATGAAGGACGACGGCACCATGGCCCGCCTGCCCGATCTGCAGCTGTTTGCCGCCGAGCACGGCCTGAAGATCGGCACCATTGCCGACCTGATCGGCCACCGCAGCCGCACCGAATCGCTGGTGCAGAAGGTGGGCTCACGCACGCTGAACACGGCGTTTGGCGAGTTCACCGCGCATGCCTTCCGCGACCTGCCCAGCCAGGCCGTGCACCTGGCGCTCGTCAAGGGCACCTGGGACGCCGGGGCGACCGTGCCCGTGCGCGTGCACGAGCCGCTGTCGGTACTCGACGCGCTCGAAGCCGGCCGCTCCATGCATTCGTGGAGCCTGGACGCCAGCCTGCAGTACCTGCAAAGCCAGGGCCAGGGCGTGGCCGTGCTGCTCAACTGCGGCGAAAGCGCCGAACAGCTGCTGGAGCAGTTTGCAGGCACGGCGCGCGCATCCCAAGCGCCGGAGCGCGGCCGCATGGACCTGCGCACCTACGGCGTGGGCGCGCAGATCCTGCGAGACTGCGGCGTGCAGCGCATGCAGCTCATGGGCCAGCCGCGCCGCATGCCCAGCATGGCCGGCTACGGACTCGAAATCATCGGCTACATCCCCCGCCCCGCGGCCTGAGACCGCACGGCCCCTTTGCTTTTTGCGGCCCCGCCGGGGCCGCCCCACCCCACAGGACACCCCCATGTTTGGCGCAGACAAAGGCACCGCAGACAAGCTTGATGGCAAGAAGCTGCACATCGGCATCGTGCAGGCCCGTTTCAATGAATCCATCACCGACGCGCTGGCCCAGGCCTGCCGCGACGAACTGCGCGCCCTGGGCGTGCAGGACAAGCACATCACCCACGTGAAGGTGCCGGGCGCGCTCGAAGTGCCCGTGGCGCTGCAGGCCATGGCCGAGCGCGACGAGTTCGACGCGCTGATCGCGCTGGGCTGCATCATCCGCGGCGAAACCTACCACTTCGAGCTGGTGGCCAACGAATCCGGCGCGGGCGTCACGCGCATCGGGCTTGACTACCAGTTGCCCGTGGCCAATGCCATCCTCACCACCGAAAACGTCGAGCAGGCCGTGGCCCGCCAGACCGACAAGGGCCGCGACGCTGCGCGCGTGGCGGTGGAAATGGCCAACCTGCTGGACGAACTGTCATGAGCGACACCCCTGACACGCTCCACACGCCCGACGGCAGCGGCCGCCCGCCGCGCCAGTCGCGCACCGGCCTCAAGTCCACGGGCACGCGCAAGGCGGCGTCCAAGTCGAACCGCACGCGGGCGCGCGAATTCGCGCTGCAGGCGCTGTACCAGCACCTGGTGGGCGGCAACGATGCGGCGTCGATCGACACCTTCACGCGCGACCTGGCGGGCTTTCACAAGGCCGACGCGGCGCACTACGACGCGCTGCTGCACGGCTGCATCGAACTGGCCGACGATCTGGACGCCCTGATCAAGCCCTTGCTGGACCGCAAGCTCGGCGAGATCTCGCCGATCGAGCGGGCCACCATGTGGATTGGCGCCTATGAGTTCCAGCACTGCCTGGATGTGCCCTGGCGCGTGGTCATCAACGAATGCATCGAGCTGGCCAAGGAGTTTGGCGGCACCGACGGCCACAAGTACGTGAACGCCGTGCTCAACGGCCTGGCCCCGCGCCTGCGTGCCGCCGAAGTCGCGCAGGACAAGAGCGGCGCTGCGCCTGCCGCACCCGCGCCTGTGGAAGCAGCGGCGGCCCCTGCAGCCGACGCACCCCCGGCCGCCTGAACGCCGCCACGGCCCGCATGCGGGCCGGCTCCCGCGGCCACCGCCATCGCCGCGCTTCTTCGTCTTTGGCCCGCCCCTGGCGGCTGCCCCCGCCCACACCACCATGCACTTTGCCGCCCGCGCCGAACGCATCGAACCCTTTTACGTGATGGAGGTCGCCAAGGCCGCGCAGGCCCTGGCGCAGCAGGTGGCACACACCGACCAGCCGATGATCTTCCTGAACATCGGCGAGCCCGACTTCACCGCCCCGCCGCTGGTGCAGGAAGCCGCGGCCCGTGCCGTGCGCGATGGGGCCACGCAGTACACGCAGGCACTGGGCCTGCCCGCGCTGCGCGAGCGCATCAGCCAGTGGTACGCCGACCGCTTTGGCGTGCAGGTGCCCGCGCGGCGCATCGTGGTCACGGCCGGGGCCTCGGCCGCGCTGCAGCTGGCCTGCCTGGCGTTGGTGGACGAAGGCGACGAAGTGCTGATGCCAGACCCGAGCTACCCCTGCAACCGCCACTTCGTGAGCGCCGCAGGCGGCACGGCCGTGCTGCTGGCCACCACGGCGCAAGAGCGCTTCCAGCTCAGCGCCGCCAAAGTCGAGGCGGCCTGGGGCCCACGCACGCGGGGCGTGCTGCTGGCATCGCCCTCCAACCCCACGGGCACCTCGATCGCGCCCGAGGAGCTGCGCCGCATCCACGCCACCGTGCAGGCACGCGGCGGCGTGACGCTGATCGACGAGATCTACCTGGGCTTGAGCTACGACGAGCGCTTTGGCCACACGGCGCTGGCGCTGGATGAGCAGGTGGTCAGCATCAACAGCTTCAGCAAATACTTCAACATGACGGGCTGGCGCCTGGGCTGGATGGTGGTGCCTGAGGCCATGGTGCCCGTAGTCGAGAAGCTCGCGCAAAACCTGTTCATTTGCGCGAGCACCGTGTCGCAACTCGCGGCGCTGGCCTGCTTCGAGCGCGAGAGCCTGGCCGAATACGAGCGCCGCCGCGCCGAGTTCCGCGCGCGCCGGGACTTTTTTATTCCTGCGCTGCAATCACTGGGCCTGGCGGTGCCGGTGCAGCCCGATGGCGCGTTCTACGCCTGGGCCGACTGCACGCAGGCGGCCGAGCGCCTGGGCGTGCAGGGCAGCTGGGATTGCGCATTTGCCATCATGCGCGCCGCGCACCTGGCCATCACACCTGGGCGCGACTTCGGCACGGCCGACACCGGCCGTTTTGTGCGGTTTTCCACCGCCAATTCCATGGCCCAGCTCGAAGAGGCTGTGGCGCGGCTGCGCCGCGTACTGGCCTGAAGGCCCCGGCCATGCAGGCACCGGCTTACACGCACCGCATCCGGGTGTACTGGGAGGACACCGATGCCGGCGGCATCGTGTTCTATGCCAACTACCTCAAGTTCTTCGAGCGCGCGCGCACCGAATGGCTGCGCGCCCGCGGCATCGGCCAGCAGCAATTGCGGGAACAAACCGGTGGAATGTTTGTCGTAACCGACGCGCAACTGCGCTACCACCGCCCGGCGCGGCTGGACGACGAACTTCTGGTGACCGCGCGCCTGCAAGAGGCCGGCCGCGCATCCCTGACAATCGCCCAGCAGGCTTGGCTTGCCGATTCTTCCGACGTGAACACCCCGCCCGCCTCTTTGCTGTGTGAAGCCCAGGTCCGCATTGGCTGGGTGGCGGGCGATTCCCTGCGGCCGGCGCGCATGCCCGCCGCCCTTGTGCACTCTTTATCCGCAACATGAACCACACCAACATGTCCATCGTGAGCCTGGTGCTGCAGGCGAGCTGGGTTGTGCAGCTCGTCATGCTGCTGCTGATCAGCGTGTCGGTGGCCAGCTGGGCGGCCATCTTCCGCAAGCTGTTCGCACTGCGCCAGATCAAGACGCTCAATGAAGACTTCGAGCGCGAATTCTGGTCGGGCACCAGCCTGAACGACCTGTATGCCGGCGCCGTGCAGAACGCCAAGCAATGCGGCCCGATGGAACGCATTTTTGCCAGTGGCATGCGCGAGTTCCAGAAGCTGCGCGAGCGCCGCATCACAGACCCCGGCACGCTGCTAGACGGCGCCCGCCGCGCCATGCGCGCGAGCTTTCAGCGCGAGATGGACGTGGTCGAATCGAGCCTGTCGTTCCTGGCCTCGGTCGGCTCGGTCAGCCCCTATGTGGGCCTGTTCGGCACCGTGTGGGGCATCATGCACGCCTTCACCGGCTTTGCGAGCATGGAGCAGATCACGCTGGCCACCGTGGCGCCGGGCATCGCCGAGGCGCTGGTGGCCACGGCCATCGGGCTGTTCGCGGCCATTCCGGCGGTGCTCGCCTACAACCGCTTTGCGCGCGACATCGACCGTGTGGCCATCCACCAGGAGACCTTCATTGAAGAGTTCTCCAACATCCTGCAGCGCAACCTGGCCGCGCAGCCGGGTGGCACGGCATCCGGCCACTGAACGCACGCAGGAGAGCCCATGCCCGCCACCGCTGTCCGCGGCCGAGGCCGCCGCACCATGAACGAGATCAACATGGTGCCTTTCATCGACGTGATGCTGGTGCTGCTGATCATCTTCATGGTCACGGCGCCCATGCTCACGCCTGGCATGGTGGATGTGCCGAGCGTGGGCAAGGCTCAGAACGCCCCGAGTGAGAAAGAAAAAGCCTATGTCGTCATCGACAAGGAGGGTTCCATCCAGTTCAAGACCGACGGTAACTCCCGAAGGGTATCGGTTGACGAGATAGGAAAATTGGCCTCTCAATGGATGACCACCCAGCAAAGTGATCGGAGCGTCGTACTAATCCAAGCAGACAAAAGCGTGGAGTACGACAAGGTCATGCAGGCGCTGCAAGCGCTGCAGGCAGCAGGCATTAAGCGGGCGGCTTTGGATGTTCGAAAGAGCGGTCGCTAAGGCGACGCGTTTTCAGTCTCTCTGCGCACCATGACCGCCCATCCCGACCGCGACCATCTCGCCCCGCCCGCACCACCCGGCCTCGGCCGGGCTGTGGTGCTGGCCGTGCTGGTGCATGCGGTGCTGATCGGCGCGCTGACCTGGGGCGTGAACTGGAAGCCCACGGCCGAACAACCGGCCGTGGTGGCCGAGCTGTGGTCCAGCGTGCCGCAGGAGGCCGCACCGCGCGCGGTGGAGCCTCCGCCGCCCCCGCCCCCCCCACCGCTGCCGGAACCAGCCCCTCGCCCCGCGCCGCCGCCCAAGCCGCCCGTGGCCGAGCCCGACCCGCGCGAGGCCCAGATCGCCATCGAGAAGGAAAAGGAACGCAAGCGCCTGGAACAGGAGAAGCGCGAGCGCGAACAGAAGGAACGTGAACGCAAGGAACGCGAACGCGCCGAGAAAGACAAGAAAGAACGCGAACTCAAGGAACGCGAGCAGAAAGAACGCGAGCAAAAGGAACGCGAGGAGCGCCGCGTGGCCGAGCAGAAGAAGGCCGAACAAGAGCGCCAGAAGAAGCAGGCCGAGGAGCGCCGCAAGGCCGAAGAAGCCCGCCGCACCGAAGAATTGCGGCAGGAGCAGCTGCGCCGCATCCAGGGCCTGGCCAATGCCACGGGCGGCGAGAACGCGCGCGGTACGGCCGAGCGTTCCTCGGGCCCCTCGGGCAGCTACGCGGGCCGCGTGGCCGCGCGCGTCAAGCCCAACATCGTGTACCCCGAGGTGGTCAGCGGCAACCCGCGCGCCGAGGTGGAGGTGCGCGCCGCGCCTGACGGTACCATCACGGGCATCCGGCTCACGCAGTCCAGCGGCAACAAGGCCTGGGACGACGCCGTGGTGCGGGCGCTGCAACGCACCGAGACCCTGCCCCGCGATGTGGACGGGCGCGTGCCCTCGTCGCTGGTGATCGGCTTCCGCCCACAGGACTGACTCCGGCGGCACACAGCGCACGTGCCCCACCCGGCCGGACGTGCCCCACCAGGGCGCCCCGGCCCGCTTGCACCACCCAGAGACCACCATGACCCATCCTGCCAGCCCCGAACTCCTGCTGCCCGCCGGCTCGCTCGACAAGATGCGCGCCGCCTACGACTTTGGCGCCGACGCCGTGTACGCGGGCCAGCCGCGCTACAGCCTGCGCGCACGCAACAACGAGTTCCGCCTGGAGCAGATCGCCCAGGGCATAGCCGAAGCGCACGCGCGCGGCAAGAAGTTCTTTGTGACCAGCAACCTGATTGCGCACAACGACAAGGTGCGCACGTACCTGCGCGACATCGAACCGGTGATGGAATGCAAGCCCGACGCGCTGATCATGGCCGACCCGGGGCTGATCATGATGGTCAAGGAGAAGTGGCCCGAGGCCGAGGTGCACCTCTCGGTGCAGGCCAACACCACCAACTGGGCCACGGTGAAGTTCTGGCAGAAGGTGGGCGTGACGCGCATCATCCTCTCGCGCGAGCTGAGCCTGGACGAGATCGAGAAGATCCGCCAGGAATGCCCGGACATGGAACTGGAAGTGTTCGTGCACGGCGCGCTGTGCATTGCCTATTCGGGCCGCTGCCTGCTGTCGGGCTACTTCAACCGGCGCGACCCCAACCAGGGCACCTGCACCAACGCCTGCCGCTGGGAATACAAAACCCACAACGCCGCGGTGGACCCGAACACCGGCGAAGCCCTGGCCCTGCCCATGGAGGCCGGCTTCGACTTCGGCAAAGCGCGCGAAGAAGCCGACGCCCAGTTCACCGCCACCGAGGGCAGCACCTGTGGCAGCGGCCAGCGCCACCCCAAGGCCGACCAGGTCTACCTGATCGAGGAGATGGGGCGTCCGGGCGAGCTCATGCCCATCATGGAGGACGAGCACGGCACGTACATCATGAACAGCAAGGACCTGCGCGCGGTCGAGCATGTGCAGCGCCTGGTGCAGATCGGGGTGGATTCGCTCAAGATCGAGGGCCGCACCAAGAGCCTGTACTACGTGGCGCGCACCGCCCAGGTGTACCGCCGCGCCATCGACGACGCCGTGGCGGGCCGCCCGTTCGACCCCACGCTGATCACCGAACTCGAAGGTCTGGCCAACCGCGGCTACACCGGCGGCCTGCTGGAGCGCCGCCCCGCGCAGGACTACCAGAACTACGAAACCGGCCACTCGACCCTGCACCGCAGCCACTTTGTGGGCGAAGTGCGCGCCGTGGCCGACGGCTGGGCCGAGGTGGAAACCAAGAACCGTTTTGCCGTGGGCGACACGCTGGAGATCATCCACCCCTCGGGCAACCGCCGCATGGCGCTGACCACCATGCACGACCTGGAAGGCCAGCCCGTCACCGTAGCGGCCGGCAACCCAGTGCGGGTGCGCATCCCCATCGAAGGCCCGGCCGAGGGAGCGCTGATCGCGCGCCTGCTGTAAGCCGCAGCAGCCTCAGACCGCAGGGCGCAGCGCCGGGGCGCGCAGGCCCGCCCACTCCAGCTCGGCCAGCACCAGCACCGCCAGGCCCTGCAACAGCACCCAGGCTGTGCCCACGGTGGTGAGCGGCAGACCCGCGCCCCAGGCCAGCCAGGCGCTGGCGGCCACCCAGACGAAGTTGCCGAGGACGATGGCACGCACGCCGGGCTGCGGCAGTTGCGGGCGCGATGCCACCCAGGCCATGAAGCATGCCGCCAGCAGCGACAGGGCCCCGGCCAGCGCCACCAGCGCCTCCGGCAGACCGGTCCACTGCGCGATGGGCCCTGCGCCCAGCAGGTGCGAGGCGGCCATGCCGAAACCAGTGCCGGCGTCCAGCCACAGCACGCGGCGCAGGGTGGAGGGTTGGATCGTGAACATGCAGAACTCCTGTGAACGGGTTGAAACGAGCCGCCATGGTCGGTGGCCCAGGTCATCGCGTCGATGACCTCTCTGGTCATGGCCAACGCCCGCCCGGGCGTTCCGCTGCGCGGCAAAGCTGCCCACAATCCGGGGCATGAGCACCGACACCCAGCCCCACTCACCTGCATTCGCGCCCGCCGCACGCCGCGTGTCGGTGGGCGACCACCTGCGCCTGTGGCGACAGCGACGCCGCCTGAGCCAGCAAGAGCTGGCCCATGACGCTGCGCTCTCGCCCCGGCACCTGAGCTGCGTGGAAACCGGCAAGGCCAGCCCCAGCCGCGAGCTGGTGCTGCGCCTGTGCGAGCGCCTGGCCGTGCCGCTGCGCGAGCGCAACGCCTGGCTGGTGGCGGCAGGCTTTGCGCCCATGTACCGCGAGCAGCCGCTGGACGACCCGTCGCTGCACGCCGCCCGCCAGGCCGTGCAGCACCTGCTGGACCGCCACGCGCCCTGGCCCGCCGTCGCGTTTGACCGGCACTGGAACCTGGTGCTGGCCAACCGCATGGTGCAGCCGCTGCTGGCGGGTGTGGACGCCGCGCTGCTGCAGCCCCCCGTGAACCTGCTGCGCGTGAGCCTGCACCCGTTGGGCCTCGCACCCCGCATCGTCAACCTCAACCAATGGCGCGAGCACCTGTTTGCCCGCCTGCAGCAGCAACTGCAGCACAGCTTTGACGCCGCATTGCAGGCGCTGCTGGCCGAACTGCAGGCCTACCCCGGCCAGACACCGGAGAAGGCGCAGCGCCTGGACGGCGAGCACCCCGGCGTGCTCATGCCCTTCCTCGTCGAGTCGCCCTGGGGCGTGCTGAACCTGATCAGCACCACCACGGTGTTTGGCTCGCCCACAGACATCACGCTGCAGGAGCTGGCGCTCGAGACCTTTTTCCCGGGGGACGAGGCCACGGCACAGGTGCTGCAGACGCTGGCGGCCGAAACGGCGCCGCCGCCACGGGCATAAGAGAATTGCAGCCAAATCAGCCGCTCGTGCTTATCAATCAAGCACAAGCAGCTACTGATTTAATAGCAACTCCGGACATCTGTTCATCCGTGCGGGGCACTTGCCGCCCCGCTGTTGCTGGGGAAGCTCTGCATCACCCTCGCGAGGATGCGCAGGTGCGGGTCGGGACGGACCGCAAGGCGCTTTTGGCAACCCATCGCCGCGCTATGGGAAAGATAAGCAACGCAGCGGACTGCCCAAGGCCGTGCCCGCACAGACCGCAGGGCGATACGCAAAGCTTCCCAAGGGCGCGTCGTGGGGCGTGGGGCCTGACGCCGAGGCCTGACACCCGCACAGCCGATCGCCGGCGTGGACGCAGGCGGCGCGCGTCAGGCGGCGGGGGTGGGCGGTCGGTCCTGCGCCGGGGCCGGGCGGCCCAGCAGGTAGCCCTGGAGTTGGTCGCAGCCCTCTTGCAACAGCACGCCGCGCTCGGCTTCGGTCTCCACACCCTCGGCCACCACCACCAGGCCCAGGCTGTGCCCCATCGACACAATGGCCCGCACCAGCGAGCGCTTGCGCGCATCCTGATCCACGCCGCGCACAAAGCTGCGGTCGATCTTGACGGTGCTCAGGCGAAAGCGCGCGAGGTAGCTCAACGACGAATACCCAGTGCCGAAGTCGTCGAGCGACAGGCCCCAGCCCGCATCACGCAGGCGGGCCAGCAGGCCCTGCAGTTCCTCGTCCTCCCCGGCCAGCACCGATTCGGTGAGTTCCAGCTCGATCTGCGAGGCGGGCAAGCCGTGCAGCAGCAGCAGCGAATACAGCTGCAGCTCGAAGTCCTTGTGCAGAAACTGCCGCACCGACACGTTGACGCTGACCACCGGCGCGTGCCCATGCGCTGCCCGCCAGGCGGCCACCTGGCGCATGGCCTCGTTCATCACCCAATGGCCCAAATCCAGGATCAGCGCCGACTGCTCGGCAATCGGAATGAAACGGTCGGGGCCTACAGGGCCCAGCGTGGGGCTGTTCCAGCGCAGCAGGGCCTCGACCTTGACCGGCGCGCCGGTGCGGGCGTCGCAGATCGGCTGGTAGTGCAGTTGCAGCTCTTGAGAGCCCTCGGCCAGCGCACTGCGCAGCGCCGATTCGAGCCGCAGCGATGCCGCCAGGCGCGCGTCCATGTCGTCGCTGAAGAAGCGCCATTCGCCACGGCCGTGGGCCTTGGCCTCGTACAGCGCCAGCTCGGCATGCTGCAGCAGCGCCTGCGGCGAGCTGCCCTCCGGCTGCGAGAACGCGATGCCGATGCTCGCGCCCATGGTCACGCCCAGCCCGCCCTGGCGCACCTCGCGTTGCAGTTGGGCCAGCACCTGGCGCGCGCGGTCTTCCACCGCCAGCACGCTCTCGCGTCCGGCCAGGCCGGACATCACCATCACAAATTCGTCACCGCCCACGCGGGCCAGCAGGTCGCTGCCCTGGCAGCAACTGCCCAGCAGCTGCGAGATCTCGCGCAGCACCTCGTCGCCTTTGAGGTGGCCCAGCGCGTCGTTGATCTTCTTGAAGTGGTCGATGTCGATCAGCAACAGCGCGCAGCGCTGGCTCTGCGCCTCGCTGCGGGCCAGCAGTTCGCGCAGCTTGAACTCCAGGTGCTGGCGGTTGGGCAGACCGGTGAGCAGATCGGAGGTCACGAGGCGCAGACGTTCCTCCTCGGCCTGCTTGCGCTCGGTCAGGTCGCGCACCTGGGCCAGCACCACGATCTGACCAAAGTCGTTGAAGCTCGAATAGATGATCTCGGCCGGAAACACCCCGCCATCGGCACGGCGAATGCGCCGCTCCATCGTGACCGGCATGGACATGGCACCGCGCCCCGCCACGGCGTTGATCTCGTGCACCACTCGCGCGGTCTCGCGCTCGTCGGCCGACAGCAGCGGCACAGGCTTGCCCACCATGAGCCGGGGCGAGCGCACGCCCGCCAGGCGCGCAAAACTGTCGTTGCAGAACAGCACCGTGCCGTCGATGCGGCGGGCCACCACGGCATCCGGCAGGTGTCGGATCACCTGCTCCAGCCGCCGGCGCGACTGGCGCGAGGCCGTGCTCACCAGCACCAGGCCCAGAATGAGGTTGGTGGTCCAACTCGTCAGTGCCGCAGGCAGGCTTTGGTGCACGGTCGAAAAGTTCGCCCCGTCGATGAGCAGGAACGCGAAGCCTGCGGCGCGCAGCGCAAACGCGCCCCCCACCCAGGGCAGCTGCAGCCGCGTGAAGAAGAAGTAGCTGGACCAGACGTACAGCAGCACCATCAGCGCCAGCACGAGCAGCCGCCCGGCGAGCTGGTCCACCCCGAAGCCCACGGCTGCAATCAGCCCCGACAAGCCCAGCGACCAAGCCATCAGACGCCACCAGGGCACCACACGGCCCTGCACCGCCTCGTTGGCGCTGTACATGCACACGAGATAAAAACCCGTGAGCAGCACCGCCACGGCCCCGAGCCAGGGCGCTCCGCCCAGCTGGTAGCGGAACCCGGTGATGGATGCCAGCGCCAGCGCAAGATGCGCCCAGCCCCATAGCCACGCAGCATGGTGGAGCCGGTCGCCCGACCAGACCAGGAAGAAGGCCAGCGCGAGCAATGCAACGGAGTACGCCCCTACGTCGTAGACCGCAAACACGAGCGCTGCCTCCCGTCTGGGTGGGGGCCGCACCGGTGTCGGCTGGACACGGACCGCAGCCCTACCTTGTGCACCGACTATATCGACGAGCCCACACCTGTTGCAACCGGTTACGGCCATAACCCGCGAGGGGTGCAGTGCCAAAGCCGCAAATGCAGCCGAGCCCGCGTTTTGTCATGCCCGTGTCAGGCGACTGCGGCAGCCGCGCGGTCGGGGTCGCTGCGCCAGGTGGCCTTGCCATGCCGCGGGCCGGAGTCCAACGGGGCCGGCCGCTGCCGGTGACCCGGAAGGCGCGCGGGTCACCCCGCTGGGTGGCGGCCTCAGCCCCCTGCCGGGCGACTGGCCGCTGCGGGCTGGCGCGCCTGCTCGAAGCGCTGCGCCAGCTCGCGCCGCAGGTCCTTGCGCAGCTGTGCGGCCTCGAAGCGGCGGCGCTCGTCGGGCGTGCTGGGCACCAGCGGCGGGACGGCGCGCGGCTTGCGCTGCTCGTCCACCGCCACCATGGTGAAGAAGCAACTGTTAACGTGCCGCACCACTTGCGTGCGGATGTCCTCGGCCACGACCTTCACGCCGATCTCCATCGACGAAGTGCCCGTGTGGTTGACGCTGGCCAGGAAGGTGACGAGTTCGCCCACATGGATGGGCTGCAGGAACATGACCTGATCCACGCTGAGCGTGACCACATAGCTGCCCGAATAGCGCGCGGCGCAGGCATAGGCCACCTGGTCGAGCAGCTTGAGGATGGCCCCGCCGTGGACGTTGCCGGAGAAGTTGGCCATGTCGGGCGACATGAGCACCGTCATGCTGAGCTGGTGGGAGGGCATGTGCATGGGGGCCGAGTGTAGTGGCCGCGCACCTCGCGCTGAACACGGTGCATGGACAATCGGGCACCGCCGACTCCGTCGGCCCGCTCCCCTGATTGCTGTTGCCACGCCGCCCATGACCTCTGCTGCCTCCCCCCACCTGTTCGATGCCGTGATCCTGGGCGCGGGCGCCGCTGGCCTGTTCTGCGCGGCGCGCGCCGGGCAGCGCGGCCTCAAGGTGCTGCTGATCGACCACGCCGAAAAGGTGGCCGAGAAGATCCGCATCTCGGGCGGCGGGCGCTGCAACTTCACCAACCGCGACCTGGACGTGCGCGCGCCGCAGCGCCACTTCGTGGGCGAGAACCCGCACTTCTGCCGCTCGGCGCTGTCGCGCTACACGCCAGCCGACTTCGTGGCACTGGTGCAGTCGCACGGCATTGGCTTTCATGAAAAGCACAAGGGCCAGCTGTTTGCCGACCGCTCGGCCGAAGACATCATCCAGATGCTGCTGGCCGAATGCGAGCGCGGCGGCGTCACGCGCTGGCAGCCCTGCCGCGTAGGGTCCATCCGGTTTTTGGCCTCTGGCCCAGCGGAATCAAGCACGAGCAGCTACCAAATTGAGAGCGACCGAGGCCCGGTGCTGGCGCGCAGCCTGGTGGTGGCCACGGGCGGGCTGTCGATCCCCAAGATCGGGGCGACCGACCTGGGCTACCGCATTGCGCAGCAGTTCGGGCTGCCGGTGGTCACGCCGCGGCCAGGGCTTGTGCCGCTGACCTTCGACGGCGAGGCCTGGGCGCCCTACGCCGGGCTGGCCGGACTGGCGCTGCCGGTGGACATGTCCACCGGCCAGGGCAAGCAACGCACCCATTTTGTGGAAGACCTGCTGTTCACGCACCGGGGGCTGTCGGGTCCGGCGGTGCTGCAGATTTCGAGCTACTGGCGCGAGGGCGAACCGCTGCAGATCGACCTGGCGCCCGGCGTGGACCTGGGCGCGCGCCTGCTCGAAGCCAAGCAGCACTCGCGCAAGCGCATCGCCAACGAACTGGCCGCGCTGATGCCGCACCGCCTGGCCGACGCCTGGGCAGAGCGCGACGCGCAGTGGCAGCGCCCGGTGAACGAGGCGGCCGACAAGGCGCTGCAGCGCCTGGCCGAAAGCCTCTCGCGCTGGCAGCTCGTGCCTTCGGGCACCGAGGGCTACCGCAAGGCCGAGGTGACGCTCGGCGGCGTGGACACGCGCGCGCTGTCGTCGCAGACCCTGGAGGCCAAGGCCCAGCCGGGCCTGTACTTCATTGGCGAGGTGGTGGACGTGACCGGCTGGCTGGGCGGCTATAACTTTCAGTGGGCCTGGTCCAGCGCCGCGGCCTGCGCCGAGGCCCTGGCCACCGGCTGATCACGCAGAGGCACCCCCTGCACCGCGCTGCGCGTGCCGCTCGGCCCAGGCCTGCAGTTCGGCCGCGGGCAGCGGGCGGCTGAAGTGGTAGCCCTGCAGCTCCTCACAGTTGAGCGCTCCCAGCACCTGGGCCGTGGCCAGGTTTTCGACGCCTTCGGCCACGATGCGCAGGCCCAGCGTGTGACCCAGCGCGATGATGGCCCGCGTGATCTCCATGTCGGCCGGGTCGTGCAGCATGTCGTGCACGAAGGATTTGTCGATCTTGAGCCGGTCGATGGAAAAACGCTTGAGGTAGGCCAGGCTCGAATAGCCCGTGCCGAAATCGTCAATCGCCAGTTGCAGCCCCAGCGCCTTGAGGGCCGCCAGCTGGCTTTGGGCGGCCTGGGCGTTGTCCATGAGCTGGGACTCGGTGATCTCCAGCTCCAGGTGCTGCGCAGGCACGCGCGTGCGGCGCAGCGTGGCCTCGATGGCAGGCACCAGCTCGTCGTCCGCCAGTTCGGCGGCCGACAGATTGACCGAGACCGCAATGCCGTGCAACGGATGCACCACATGGCCTTCAGGCACCGGCAGGGCCTGCCACTGGGCCCATTGGAGCAGGGCCTGCTCGAGCACCCAGGCCCCCAGCGCGCGGATCAGACCGGTCTCTTCGGCCAGCGGAATGAACTCGGCCGGCGGCACCGGGCCGAGCGCCGCGCTGTTCCAGCGCAGCAGCGCCTCCACGCCCAAGAGGCGCCCGCCGCGCGCCGCCACGCGGGGCTGGAAGTGCAGCGACATCTCGCCCCGTTCCAGCGCACGGCGCAGATGCTGCTCCATGGTCTGGCGGGCCTGCACGCGCTGGTCGGTTTCGGCCGAATAGAACAGTGCCATGTCACGGCCCGTGTTCTTGGCCTCGTACATGGCTGCGTCCGCGCGGCGCATCAGTTCGATGATGTCGCCACCGTCGTCAGGGTACACGGCGATGCCCACGCTGCACGAGACCGTCAACTCGTGCCCTTCGACCACGTGCGTCTGCCGGATCAACGGAATGAGCCGCCGCGCCACCAGTTGCTGGACCTCGTCGCGGCCCGACACCTCGCGCATGATGACCACGAACTCGTCACCCCCCAGGCGGCTCACGGTGTCGCGGCTGCGCACGGCCTGCGACAGGCGCTGCGCGACCGAGCGCAGCAGCCCATCGCCAATGTGGTGGCCCAGGGTATCGTTGATGGGCTTGAATCGGTCCAGGTCGATGAACAGCACGGCCACGCGCTCGCCGGTCACCGCTGCCTGCTGCAGCGCCTGCGACAGCCGCTGCATGCACAGCGAGCGATTGGGCAGCTCGGTGAGCATGTCGTGGTGCGCGAGGAACTGGATGCGTTCTTCGCTGCGCTTGCGGTCGGTAATGTCCAGGGCGATGCCGATGTGGTTGGTGACCTCGCCCCCTTTGCCCTCGCGCACGGCCGACACCATGAGCCAGGCGGGGTAGGTCTCGCCCGAGCGGCGGCGAAAGCGCACCTCGCCCTGCCACGACTCCTTGTCGACCATCGCGCGGCGGATCTGCGCGGGCAGGTCGCCGTCGTCGCCGGTGTCCAGCAAAAAGCCCAGGTCTTCGCCAATGACCTCGTAGAAGTCGTAGTGCGTGCTCCGGCAGAACGCCTTGTTCACGCTCAGGATGCGGTGCTCGGCCGTCATGATGATGATGCCCTCGGACGAGGCCTCGAACACCTTGGCCCACAGTTCGAGGCGCTGCTCCATCACCTTGAGCACGTTGATCGGCGTGAAGGCCGTGAGCATGGCGTCGCGCCCCTGGAAGACGAGCCGCCGCGCCGACAGCACCGCCCACGACGGCTCGGCGCCGCCCTTCCAGCGCACCTCGAACTCGTCCACCGCGCCGTGGTCGGCCAGGCGCTGGAAGAAGCGTGCCCGCACGCCGGGCTCCAGCCCGTCGCGCCACGGATCGCGCATGCAGCCGCCCAGCCAGGGCTGGGCGGGGGCGTTGCAGTGCAGCACCTCGTGCTCGGGCACCGAGGTCACCACCATCGGGATCGGGAACGAGCCCACCAGCTCGCGCTGCGCCTCGGCCGCGCGGGCGCTGGCAGCCAGCTCCTGCTGCAGCAGGCGCTCGCGGTCGAGCTGCGCCAGCATGTCGTTGAAGGCCGTCACCAGGCGGCCGATCTCGTCGCGGCTGCTCCACTGCGCGCGCAGCTGGTGGTCGCCGCTCTTGCGCACTTCGTCGGCCACATGCGCCAGGTGCTGCAGCGGCTTGGCAATCTGCCGCGCCACCAGCGTGACCAGCGTGAGGATGAAGCCCAGCAGCAGCAGGGCCGTGCCCAGGTGCAGCCACATGCGCCCGAACAGGCTGGCCACGCGCTCGTTGAGCAGCCGCGTCAGCTCGTCGGTGCCCCCGGTCCAGGCCCGGGTCAGCGCCTGGATGACGGCGGCCTCGACCTGCGGCGCGTGGGCCCAGCCGCGCGGGTCGGGCGCGCCGGCCATGGCCTGCAGCAGCGACTGCAGCGATTCGAGTGCCGCGGCCAGTGCGGCGCGGTCGCGCTCCAAAGCCTGCCGCATGACCGGGCTGCCCGCGATGAAGGCCTGTTCGTAGTCGGATGCAATGCCCTGCCGCACGGCATCGAGCCGCCCCCCCAACGTCAGCAGTTCGCCCGACCACTGCGCAGGCGATCGCCCCTGCCCATGGGTTTGGCGCCCCAGAAAGACCATGGTGTCGTCCAGCACCTGCAGTAACTCCGGGAAGCGCAGGATCACCAGCGACATGACGTAGTAGCTGTCCAGGTCGGGGTCGAGAATCAGGTTGGACTGGTTGCCCACCGTGGTCAGCAGTGCGCGCCCGGTGCGCAGCAATTGCTCGCGGGCCTGGGCCGTTTCAGCCGGACCTGCACCACCCGCAGCCGGCCAATGCTGCAGCACAAAGGCAAAACGCTCCGCAGGCTCGGCCGTGCGCAAGGCCTCGTCGTGCTCGGCCCGAACGTCCTGCAGTCTGGTCAAGGCCTGCGGCACGGCGTCTGGCCGCGTCCCCACACCCGGAAACGGCAGCAGCACGGCATCGCGCACCACGGCGGCGTACTCCGTCCCGGCGATTTCCTTGCGGGCGAAATCGATGGCCAGGTACTTCTCGTGGATCAGGATGCCCGAGACGTAAATCACCGCCGTCAGGTCGAGCAGATAGATCAGCAGGAGTTTGCGGCCTACGCTCAGTCGGCCCAGCCAGCGGGAAATCGGTCGGTTCATGCGCCGCCCCCAGGCAGCCCCTGACAGGCCCCTCGACAGGCCACATGGCAGGAGACCGACACGGCAAATGCGGGCAGTGGCAGACAAGACATGCAGACCCTCCGTAAAAACCCTGTGACCTCTTAGCAAAATTCAGGCCACGCGCACCATCATGGGGCAGCCTGGCAGGCCTGCGACATGCGTCGGCGCGCGCCAGGCGCAACACTGGCGCCCACCTCCGTGCGGCGGTTTGCGCCCCCAGATAAGCCCGCGCTATAATCCGCGGCTTTGCTGGCAAGACCCCGTCGGCCAAATACTAGTTACAGACGGGGAAAACCGCCGCGCATGGCTTTCGGGCCCGATCTTCCCGAAAACCCTCTGCGGGCACATTACGGAACCATTAGCTAATGACCACCATCCGCGTTAAAGAGAACGAACCCTTTGATGTTGCCCTGCGCCGCTTCAAGCGCACGATCGAAAAGCTGGGCCTGCTGACCGACCTGCGCGCCCGCGAGTTCTACGAAAAGCCGACCGCCGAGCGCAAGCGCAAGAAGGCCGCTGCCGTGAAGCGTCACTACAAGCGCGTTCGCAGCATGCAGCTGCCCAAGAAGCTGTACTGATCACAGCGCTTGCGCACCGCGCTGGCTGCACGCCAACCCTGCAGCCACCCAACCCGCGCTAGGGACGCCAAGCGCGGGTTTTGTCTTTTCTGGATTCGCCATAAGCCTGCTGCCAACCCTTAGGAGATGACCATGAGCCTCAAAGCCCAAATCACGGAAGACATGAAGACTGCCATGCGCGCCAAGGATGCTGAGCGCCTGGGCACGATCCGCCTGCTGCAGGCGGCCATGAAGCAAAAGGAAGTGGACGAGCGCATCGAGCTGGACGATGCGGCCATCGTCTCCATCGTGGACAAGCTCATCAAGCAGCGCAAGGACTCGATCGCCGCCTTTGAAGGCGCCGGCCGCCAGGATCTGGCCGACAAGGAAAAGGCCGAGATGGCCGTGCTGCAGGCCTATCTGCCCGCACGCATGTCGGCCGAGGAAGTCACGGCCGCCGTCCAGGCCATCGTGGCCGAAGTGGGCGCCGCGGGCCCAGGCGACATGGGCAAAGTGATGGGCGTGGTCAAGACGCGCCTGGCGGGCAAGGCCGACATGGGCCAGGTGTCGGCCGCCGTCAAGGCCGCCCTGGCAGGCTGAGGCCGGGCGCGCTTCAGGCCGGGGCGGCCACCGTACGGTTGCGCCCCTGGCGCTTGGCCTCGTACATGGCCTCGTCGGCCTGCTGTAGCAGCCGCTGCAGCGCAGGCTCCTGCCCGGGCGACCATGTGGCCACCCCAATGCTGGCCGTCACATGCACACCGGGCACCGCTGGGGGTGCTTCGGCCAGCCGCACACGCACCCGCTCGGCCAGCAGCAAAGCGCTGGTGGCCGGCGTATCGGGCAGCAGCAGCACAAATTCCTCCCCCCCAAAGCGGGCCAGGCAGTCGGTCTGGCGCACGGTATCGGCCATGGTGCTCGCCACCAGACGCAACACGTCGTCGCCCGCCGAGTGGCCATGGACATCGTTGACGGCCTTGAAATGGTCCAGATCGACCATGAGCAACGACAGGGGTGCGCCTTGCCGCTGGGCGCGCAGCAGCGCCTGCTCGGTCAGGCGCACCCATTCGCGGCGGTTGAGCAGACCGGTCAGCGGGTCTCGCGTGGCCAGGGCCTCCATGTCGGAGCGCTGGCGCTCCAGCTCGGCATTCGATGCCGTGAGCGCTCTTTGCAGCAGCTCCGTTTGTGCCCAGCGCCGCCACAGCAGCACACTGACCAGCGAAGCCAGACCGCTTGCCGAGGCGGCATTCATGCGGTGGGTGGCCAGCACCGCCGGGTCTTGAATGGCACTCCCCAGTGCCCAGGCCAGCGCGGCCCAGCCCAGGGCCAGGAGGGCCACCACCACCACCGGCCGGAGCAAAAACACGATGGAGACACCCATCGCCGCATTGATGAAGGCATTGATGTGCGAGCCGATGGCCTGGTCGAACACCGTGAGCAGCACCGCCCAGCACAGTACGGCCGCACAGACGAGTATGGGCACATAGCGCAGCCCCGGCGCATGGTGCTGGCGAGCGGCTGAACGGGTCCAGAACCCGGCGGCCCCCATGACCAGCGCCATGCCTGCGTGGGCCCAGGCAATCTGCCGTGCCCACGCGGCCTGTACCGGATCGTCAAACGACAGCACCGCGAACACCGCCACGTGCAGCAGATTGAGGGCCACCATGGCCCAGGCCGCCACCCCGAGAACCTGCAGATTGCGCTGGCAAGCGGCGTCCAGCACCAGCCGGTCTTCGTCGCGCCAGCGCTGCAGGGTCTGCTTCAGGTTCATACGAAAGGCTCAGAGGTGGTGCGACAGAAGGTGCAGCGCAACCGCCCCGTGCAGGGGCCTAGCCGCGCATTCGGTCTGCGGCTGGCCCCGGCGGCACCGGGCTGCGACATCAGGGCTGCGGGGGTGCGTCGGCGCCAGGCCGCGGCACACCGGCACGCGGGCCCGCTCCGCGGCTTTCCAGCGTGTCCACCTGCATCTCGAAGCTGAAAAAGCGGTTGCGCCCCCGCGTCTTGGCCACATACAGGGCCTCGTCGGCACGCAGCACCAGGCTCTCTGCCGTGCTGGTGCCGTCAGGCACACAGGTGGTGATGCCCCCCGAGAGGGTCAGCCACGGCGACACAGACGAGGCCGGATGCGGCAAGGCCCGCTGCTGCAGCAGGTGCGCCAGGGTCCGGGCGAGCGTCATGGCACCGGACTTGGGCGTATCGGGCAGGATCAGCGCGAACTCTTCACCGCCGTAGCGGGCCGCGCAGTCCAGCGGGCGCTGACAGGCGGCCTGCAGCACCTGGGCCACCTGCCGCAGGCAAGCGTCGCCCTCTACATGCCCCACTTCGTCGTTGTACGCCTTGAAGTGGTCGATATCGCACAAAAACAGCGTCAGCGGTCGCGCATCGCGTCGCGCCTGCAGCAAGGCCTGGTGCAGGCGGCGGTTGAAGCCACGCCGGTTGACCAGCCCGGTCAGCGCATCGGTTTCGCTCAGGTCCATGAGCTGGGCATTGGCCTCGCGCAGCTCCTCGGACATGCTCACCAGCCGCTGCCGCATCTCCATAAGACGCTGCATGGCCCGCAGCTTGGCCAGCAGCACGGCCGTGCGCACCGGCTTGACCAGGTAATCGTCGCCTCCGGCCTCGATGCCCTGCCACAAGTCCTGGTCGCCAGCATGCACCGACAAAAAGAGGATCGGCGTCCACCCGCCGTTTTCCACCGCGCGCAGCTGGCGGGCGAGCCAGTAGCCGTTGTAGCCTGGCATCTCGACATCCAGCAGCACCACATCGGGCCGGTGGCGGATGAACAGCTCCATGGCCCAGGATGCGTTGTGGGCCTCGAGCACGCGGTGACCTGCGCGGTCCAGAACGGCTGCCAACGCCACGCGAGCCGCATCTTGGTCGTCCACCACCAGCACGGTCATGGGGCGATGCGCCACGTCGGCATCGGCGCTGTTGGCCTGGTCTGGCAACACAGTCAGGGTCATGGGAACTCTTTCAACCATCGATTGCCGCGCCCAGGAGGGACGCACCAGATGGCGCCCGATACCGGCAACGGCCTCAAAATGTAACCGCCCCGGCTACAACAGGGTATCCGTGGCTTCCACAATGACCGCAGGCACCCGATGGGTTCACTGCGCAGGGCCACAGGGCGCGATGGGCCGTTCTATGAGCCGCTGACGGTCAGCCCCGCCGGATTGCTATAAAAAATATAGCTGCTCGTGCTTATAAAACAAGCACGAGCAGCCATTTTCAGCCTTGAACACACGCGCCTCGCCACCGCTTCGGCAGCATGCGACTCAGCTGCCCGCAACCTTCATGCGGCGCACCAGCACCGAACCAACCGTTTTGGCACCGTAGTTGTACGCATCAGCGCCTACAGCGTCGATGCCGTGGAACATGTCCTTGAGGTTGCCTGCAATCGTGATCTCGTGCACTGGGTAGGCGATTTCGCCGTTTTCCACCCAGAAGCCGCTCGCGCCACGCGAGTAGTCGCCCGTGACGTAGTTCACGCCCTGGCCCATGAGCTCGATCACGAACAGGCCGGTGCCCAGCTTGCGCAGCATGGCGGGCAGGTCGTCGGCCGGGTCCGTCCACCGCGACTGCAGCACCAGGTTGTGCGAACCGCCGGCGTTGCCGGTGGTTTTCATGCCCAGCTTGCGGGCCGAGTAGCTCGACAGGAAGTAGCCCTCCACGCGCCCGGCATCGACCACCTTGCGTGGGGCCACACGCACACCCTCTTCGTCAAAGGGCGAGCTGCCTTTGCCGCGCCGCACGAACGGGTCCTCCAGGATGTCGATGTGCGCCGGAAACACCGGCTTGCCCAGCGAGTCCAGCAGGAAGCTGCTCTTGCGATAGAGCGCTCCGCCACTGACGGCCTGCACGAAAGAGCCCAACAGCCCCGCCGCCAGCGTGGATTCGAACAGCACCGGGCATTCGGTGGTCGCGATCTTGCGGCTGCCCAGGCGGCTCAGCGCCCGCTGCGCCGCATAGCGGCCCACGGCCTCGGGCGATGCGAGATCGTCCGCGCAGCGCATGGAGCTGAACCATGCATCGCGCTGCATCTCGGCATTGCGCCCGGGCAGCGATGCGATGGGTGCGACCGAAAAGCTGTGCCGCGAACTGGCGTACCCGCCGCGAAAACCCCGGGTGTGGGCACTGAAAAAATGGCTTTGCTGGGCCGACACGCCCGCGCCTTCGCTGTTGGTGATGCGCCGGCTCGTGCCCAAGGCCGCGGCCTCGCAGGCCAGCGCCATCTGGGCTGCGGCCGTGCTGTCAATGGCCCAGGGGTGGAACAGGTCCAGGTCTTGGTGCGTGTCGGGCGGCGCGATGTCGGCCGCATCGGGCAGGCCAGCCACCGGGTCTTCGGCCGTGAAGCGGGCGATGTCGTAGGCTGCCTGCACGGTTTGCTCGATGGCGCGCTCGGAAAAATCGGAGGTGCTGGCATTTCCGCGCCGGTGGCCCACGTACACCGTCACGCCCAGCGACTTGTCGCGGTTGCGCTCCACGGTTTCCAGCTCGCCCTTGCGCACGCTCACCGACAGGCCGCAGCCCTCGGAGGCCTCGGCCCCCGCATCGGTCGCACCGATCTTGCGGGCATGGGCCAGGGCATGGTCCACGATGTCTTCAAAGAAGGCTCGGCTGTAGCTGAAGCCATGCTCGGGGGCGCTGGCCGCAGCGCCAGCCTGCGCCGCAGGCGCGCGCGAGGAGGGTGTCGTCATATCGGCGGCTATGATACTTGCCGCTGTGGCGCGCCCTGCGCCCGCCCCCGATTGCCCCCAACCATGTCCCGCAAACCCAAAAAAGGCTACTTCGTCCGGGGCCAGTTCATTGCCGAAGGCAGCGAGCTGGACCTGCAGTACAAGGCCGAACTCAAGGGCACGGCCGAAGCCAGCCGCACCGACCTCAAGCGCGAAAGCGAAGAACTGCAGGCGCTGGGTCAGGAACTGCTTACGCTCGCTCCCGCGCTCATGGCGCGCCTGAACCTGCCCGACAAACTCACCGAAGCCCTGGCCGAAGCGCGCCGCATCACCAACTTTGAAGGCAAGCGCCGTCAGATGCAGTTTGTGGGCAAGCTCATGCGCAAGCTCGAAGACGATACCGTCGAGGCCATCCGCGCCGCGCTGCAGGAGCAGCGCAACGGCAGCGCGCAAGCCCGCTGGCTACTGCACGAAGCCGAGCAGTGGCGCGACCGCCTGATCGAGTCCGACACCGCCGTGACCGAGTGGATGGCCGAGCACCCGGCCACCGACGCCCAGCAGTTGCGCGCACTGATCCGCCAGGCGCGCAAGGATGCGCCGGTGGAAAACGCCAGCACCACCTCGCAGGGCCTTGCACCGCGCAAGGGCCGGGCCTACCGCGAGCTGTTCCAGCTCGTGCGCACCCAAATCGACCCGGACCACGCCGCAGAGCCCGCAGCCGACACGCCCGACCATGACGCCTGACAGCCCCCAGCCCGCTGCCGACCCTGTGCGCATCGGCATCGTCTCGATCAGCGACCGCGCCAGCACCGGCGTGTACGAAGACAAAGGCCTGCCTGCGCTGCAGGACTGGCTCACGAGCGCGCTCCTCAATCCCATCGAATTCGAAGCCCGGCTGATCCCGGACGAGCAGGAGCGCATCAGCGCCACGCTGATCGAACTGGTGGACGCGGGCTGCAGCCTGGTGCTGACCACCGGGGGCACGGGCCCTGCTCTGCGCGATGTGACGCCCGAGGCCACGCTGGCCGTGGCCCACAAGGAGATGCCGGGTTTTGGTGAGCAGATGCGCCAGATCAGCCTGCAGTTCGTGCCCACGGCCATCCTGTCGCGCCAGGTGGCGGTGATTCGCGACCAAAGCCTGATCATCAACCTGCCGGGCCAGCCCAAGGCGATCGCCGAAACACTGGAAGGCCTGCGCGCGCAGGACGGACGCCCCGGTGTGCCGGGCATCTTTGCCGCAGTGCCGTACTGCATCGACCTGATCGGCGGGCCCTATCTCGAAACGCGCGACGAGGTCTGCAAGGCCTTCCGGCCCAAAAACGCGGTACGGCCAGCCCGCACGGCCTGAACGCGGCGGTGCGCCATCCGCCGTCACGCGCGCTGACAGCGCGAGTGCCAGCCGGGCCACGGCATAGCACCGCGGGCCCTTCCGGCAGGCACGGAGAACAGACGCCGCCGCAGACCGCGCCACCGCGCGGTGCATGCATCTGTGCGCCCCCTGCGCCGGGCCATGTTCCGCCAAGCATGGCCGCTGCCCGCGCTCCACACGGGTTGGGTCTCGGACAGGGGCAGGCCCAAGGCAGACTTCGAGGCCTGCCCGCAGTGATGAGGCCGACCTCTGTCACTCGCGCGACAGAAACCCTCGGGCACTGCAGGCATGCCGTGACGCGCGTCACAAGAACCTGCCACAATGCGGCGGTCATTTTTATCACTAATAATAAAAAATGAGCAGCTCCAGTGTTTCCGCGGCAGACCGGCGGCAGGGCCAGCGGCGCGCACTGCGCCAAGCGGCAGAACTGGTTTTGGCGGGCAACCGCGTGTTGCCCGTGCGTATCCATGACGTGAGCCTGGGCGGCATGAGCGTGATCGTGCCGGTGAACCTGCCCGCACAAACCATCGTCCGGGTGCGTACGCTGCTGCCGCTCAAGCCCGCAGGCCGGCTCCCGGCCGAGTTGCCCTGCACGGTGCAGTACAGCGTACTGTCCAGCGCAGGTGGCGGATTTCAGGTGGGCATGCATTTCGGTGCACTCCCCGAAGCCGTACGCGCCGCCATCGCGGCCCACGTCAACAGCTGACACATGGCGCCGCAAGATTCTGCGGCGGCGGCCTATTTGCCCACGAGTTCGTTGAGCTTGCCCGCCTCGAACTGCTCTTTGCGCGCAGCGTCGCAGGGCACACAGTCGTCCGCTTTTTGCACAGCCGAGAGCTTCTCGATCGCCTGCCACAGCAGCGCGATCTGGTGCTCCTGCGAAGCGGCGTTGTCGATGAGGCCGCGCATGGCCTGCGACAGCGGGTCGTCGTCCTGCGTGATGCCGTAGGCCGTGAACTTGGGCTTGGGTTTGGCCTCTTCGGTCACGTCGGCACTCTGCCCTTCTTTGGACGGAATGATGCGCGCCGGAATGCCTACGGCCGTGGCTCCGGGCGGCACGGGCTTGATGACCACGGCGTTGCTGCCGATCTTGGCGCCGTCGCCCACTTCAAAACCGCCCAGCACCTTGGCACCTGCACTCACGACCACGTCCTTGCCGAGCGTGGGATGGCGCTTGGCACCTTTGTAGAGCGACGTACCGCCCAGGGTCACGCCCTGGTAGATGGTGCAGCCATCGCCGATCTCGGCCGTCTCGCCCACCACCACGCCCATGGCGTGGTCGAAGAACACACGTTCGCCGATCTTGGCACCGGGGTGGATCTCGATGCCCGTAAACCAGCGCGCAAAGTGCGAGATGAAGCGCCCCAACCACTTGAAACCGTGGTTCCAGCACCAGTGCGCAGGGCGGTGCAGCCAGATGGCGTGCAGCCCCGGGTAGCAGGTGATGACCTCCCAGGTGCTGCGGGCCGCGGGGTCGCGGTCCAGGATGCACTGGATGTCGGAGCGCAGACGGTCGAACATGGGCAGGTGGTTCAGAATGGGAGGGGCAGTCTAGCGCTTTGGCCCGGCGGTCTCGAGCATGGCTTTCGCGACACCGCGCAGGATGTGGATTTCCTCGGCCCCCAGTTGCGCGCGGTGGAACATCTGTTGCAGGCGCGGCATGAGCTTCTTGGGCGCGGCCGGATCCAGAAAACCCACGGCCTCCAGCGCCCGCTGCCAGTGCTCGAGCATGCCCTGGACCTGCACGGCGTCGGCCAGCACGCGGGGCGCAGTGGCCTCTTGCACGGCAAAGCCGCCCAGTGCCTGCCGCCACTCGTAGGCGATGACCTGCACCGCGGCCGCCAGGTTGAGCGAACCAAAGTTCGGCGCGGTGGGAATGCTCAACGCCACATGGCAGCGGTACACGTCTTCGTTGCGCATGCCAAAGCGCTCCGAGCCGAACAGGAAGGCCACACCGGGCTCGCCGTTGGCATGGTGCGGCTGGGCCGTGGCTTCGCAGGGTGCTGACAGCGGTGAATCGTCGCTTCCACCAAGAGACAAATAGCTTGCTTGTGCTTTTCCGGGCTGGATGAAGCGCTCACTTTTTAATAGCGATTCGAAGTAGACCCGTGGTGTGGAGGTCGGCGGACCGAAATCCCGCGGTGTCATGGCCGTGGCGCACAGGTGGTGCATGCCATCGAGCGCCTCGTCCAGGGTGTCGACGATGCGCGCCTTGGCCAGCACATCCAGCGCCCCCGAGGAGCGCTGGATGGTTTCTTCCCGGCGCAGCACGTTGGCCCAGCGGGGCGCCACCAGCACCAGGTCGTCAAAGCCCATGGTCTTCATGGCGCGGGCTACGGCACCCACGTTGCCCGCATGGCTGGTCTGGATCAGAACAAAGCGCGTCTTCATCGGAGGGTGTCAAAAAAGGCAAAACGGGTAAAATCGCGCCCTTATTGTCGCCGCCCGCATCGCCGGGCTGCGATGTCCCGCTCCTGATCCGCCCCGCGCGCCGTCCTGCCCTGCGCAGCCGCCCGAGGCCTCTGCCCACAATTTATGTCGTCCAACCTGCACCCCATGCTCAACGTGGCCATCAAGGCCGCACGCGCCGCCGGCGCCATCATCAACCGCGCGGCCCTCGATGTGGAGTCGGTGCGCATCTCGCAAAAGCAGGTGAACGACTTTGTGACCGAGGTGGACCACGCGGCGGAGCAAGCCATCATCGACACCCTGCTGACGGCCTATCCTGGTCACGGTATCTGGGCCGAAGAAACGGGCCGCGAGCGCGGTGCCAAGCATTCGGACTTTGTCTGGATCATCGACCCGCTGGACGGCACCACCAACTTCATCCACGGCTTTCCGGTGTACTGCGTGAGCATTGCGCTGGCCGTGCACGGCAAGATCGAGCACGCGGTGGTGTACGACCCCACGCGCAACGATCTGTTCACGGCCACCCGGGGCCGCGGAGCGTTCCTCAACGATCGCCGCATCCGCGTGAGCAAGCGCACCCAGCTCAAGGACAGCCTGGTGTCCACTGGCTTCCCCTTCCGCCCGGGCGACCAGTTCAAGACCTACCTGCAGATGCTGGCCGATGTGATGCCCCGCACGGCCGGTGTACGCCGCCCCGGGGCGGCCGCGCTCGACCTGGCCTATGTGGCAGCGGGCTTCACCGAAGCCTTTTTTGAAACCGGCCTCAACCCGTGGGACGTGGCCGCGGGCTCGTTGCTCGTGACCGAAGCCGGTGGCCTGGTGGGCAACTTCACCGGCGAGTCGGACTTCCTCGAACAGAAGGAATGCCTGGCCGGCACGCCACGCATCTACGGCCAACTGGTGCCCGTGCTGGGCAAGTACAGCAAGTTTGCCAGCGCAGGCGACAAGGCGGCCGTGCGCCAGGGCCTGACCAGCGAAGCCGGGGAAACGCCTGACACGCCAGACACCCAGGCCGAAGCGGCCGAGGGCGATGCCGCTGCACCCACCAACCCGGCGCGCGACGACGCGCCGTTCTGAGCCCCCAGCCGAGCCAGCTGCAGCGGCCTGACACGCCTGGCTCGGCCCCAGCACTGCGGGGAACAACCAGCGCCTGCTGAGGGGTGCTTCCCCGGCTCACTCAGGGTCGGGGTAGCGCAACGCGATGGTGCGGAAGTCTTCCGCAATGTCCACGAACGCATCGACCATGTCCGGGTCGAAGTGCGTGCCCTTGCCCCGCACGATGGTGCTGCAGGCCTGATCGTGCGAATAGGCCGGTTTGTACACGCGCTTGCAGATCAGCGCGTCGTACACATCGGCCACCGCCATGAGCCGCGCAGAGACCGGGATGGCATCTCCCGCCAGGCCTTCCGGGTAGCCACTGCCGTCCCATTTCTCTTGGTGGCTGTAGGCAATCTCCTTCGAAACACTCAAAAACGCTACCCGCATGCCCAGACGGCGCTCAGCGTCCTCAATGGCCTTGCGACCCAGGGTCGTATGGGTCTTCATGATCTCGAACTCTTCGACCGTGAGCTTGCCCGGCTTCAGGAGGATGCTGTCGGGAATGCCGATCTTGCCGATGTCGTGCAACGGAGCCGATTTGTAAAGCAGTTCGATCATGCGGTCGTTGAGCACCGCCTCGAAGCGTGGGTGGTGACGCAGGCGCTCGGCCAGGGTCTTGACGTACAACTGCGTGCGCCGGATGTGGTTGCCCGTTTCGTTGTCGCGCGTCTCGGCCAGGGACGTCATGGCCATGATCGTCACATCCTGGATGGCTTGCACCTCCAGCGTGCGCATGGCGACCTCACGCTCCAGATAAGCGCTCTTGTCGCGCAGGAAGTCAGCGGTGGCCTTGAGCGCAAGGTGAGTGTTCACGCGGGCAAGTAGGATGGGCGGGCTGATTGGCTTGGTGATGTAGTCCACTGCGCCCAGCCCCAGGCCCATGCGCTCGTCGTCGGGGTCTGACCGCGCCGTGAGAAAGATCACCGGGATCTCACGCGTGGCCGCATGGCTCTTGAGCTGGCGGCAGACCTCGTAGCCATCGATGCCAGGCATCATGATGTCGAGCAGCACCAGGTCGGGTGGACTGCCTGACAGCGCGATCTTCAGGGCCTTCTCGCCGTTGTTGGCCACCTTGACTACGAAGTATTCACGCAACAGGCTGCCCATGAGCGTGAGGTTGTCAGGCGTGTCGTCCACCACGAGCACGGTCGCGATGGGTTTTTCCACAAGGGTGCTGCGGTGGGCCGCGAACGGGGCATGGTCCATGGGCGGGCGTTCCTGCGGTTCAGTCCTGTGGCGCCGCCCCCGAGGGCGGCCCGGACAACGGCGCAGTCGGCAAGGCCTTCAGCGCCTGGTCATAGTCGAAGTGGCGGATGTGCGCACTGACTGCCTCATAGGCAGGCCCGAGCGCATGCTCCAGCATGCTGGCATTTTGTTGCAAAAGTTCAAGCGCTGCAGGGTCGTCCTGCTCCAGCAGGGTGCGCAGGGTGTGCAGAAGCCGATCGGCATCTGGCCCAGCCTGCCGGTCGTCCGCAGCGGCCTGTGCGCTGTCGGGTGGGCCATCGCACCAGTGCTGCAACGCTTGCACCAGAGGCAACAAGAGAGCCTCGAGAGTCTGCAGGTGGCCGAGCACCTCAGATTCCGCAGCCGATTCCCGGAGCGCACGCTCGGCCGATTCGGCTGCCGCAGACACCGACAGCGCACCGATATTGGCCGCCACCGAGCGCAGGGTGTGCACGAGCCGCTCGGCAGTGAGCGCATCCCCTTCCTGCAGCAGCGCCCGGCGGGCCTGCGGGACGATCTGCGACTGCCCGGCCGCAAAGCGCTCCAGCAGTTCGGCATACAGCGCTGGCTTGCCCAACGCACGCTGAAGCCCAAGCACCGTGTCCAGTCCTTCAATGCTCGGCAGTGCGCGCAGGCCTGCGGCGGCCATGGTCGCATGGGCTGCGGCATCCCCGGCCAACACGGCGGCCCTGTATGCCCCCGCATCCGGCGGCCGCGGGCGGATCCAGCGCACCAAGGCGGCCCAGAGGGCTGCCGGCTCGATGGGCTTGGCAACATGGTCGTTCATGCCGGCGGCAAAACAGCGCTGTCGATCGGCTTCCATGGCGTTGGCCGTCATGGCCACGATGGGCAACTGCGCATAGCGTGGATCGGCCCGCAAGGCGCGCGTTGCGCTCTCGCCGTCCATTTCCGGCATCTGCATGTCCATCAGCACCAGGTCATAGTCCTGGCGGTGGATGCGATCGATGGCAGACCGACCGTTGTCCGCCACGTCCACCACAAATCCGGCATCGCGCAGCATCTCGGCTGCCACCATCTGGTTGAGTTCGTTGTCCTCGACCAGCAGGATGTGTGCGCCCCGCACCTGGGGTGGCAGGTCCGTCTCGGCGGGCAAGGCGTGGGGGCCTCGCATGCCGGACGGTCCGGCTTCCAGGGGCTGCATGAGCGTGTCGAACAGCACCGATGCGTTCACCGGCTTGATCAGCACAGTGTCGATGCCTTGCGCCAGTGCCGCCCGCATGACGTCCTCGCGGCCGTAGGCGGTGACCATGAGCATCTGGGGCACATGGGCCAGCCCCAGCGCGCGGATGCGGCGCGCCAGTTCAATGCCATCCATCCCCGGCATGTGCCAGTCCAGCAGGAGCAGCCCGAACGGCTGCGCCTGTTCATGGGCCTGGCGAATGCAGTCCAGCGCCTGGACACCCGAATGCGCTTGCTGCACCACAAACCCCATGGATTCGAGCATCTCCGACAACACGCTGGCCGCGGTGTGGTTGTCGTCCACCACCAGCACGCGCTGGCCGCGCAGGTCGGGTGGGGGCAGCATGGCACGCGCTGGGGCACCGCGCTCCAGCGGCAGACTGACCCAAAAGACCGAGCCCTTGCCGTGCTCGCTCTCCACCCCGACCTGCCCCCCCATGAGTTCGGCCAGGCTCTTGCTGATGGCCAACCCCAGCCCAGTACCTCCGTAGCGGCGGGTCGTCGAGGTGTCGGCCTGCTGGAAGCTCTGGAACAGGCGGCCCATCTGCTCGGTGGTCAGCCCAATACCGGTGTCACGCACCTCAAAGCGCAGCAGCACGCGATTGCCTCCCAATGTGTCAAGCTGGCGCACGCCCAGCGTGATTTCACCCTGGTCGGTGAACTTGACCGCGTTGTTGGCAAAGTTGATCAGGATCTGACCGAGCCGCAACGCATCGCCCACCAGATTGGGCGGCACATCGGCCGCCACATCGCAGACCAGCTCCAGCCCCTTGGCGCCTGCCTTGTAAGCGACCACGTCCGAGACGCTTTCCAGCAGCCGATCGAGCACAAAAGGCTGGCGCTCTACGCTGAGCTTGCCGGCTTCGATCTTGGAGAAGTCGAGGATGTCGTTGATGACGCCGAGCAGATGTTGACCCGCCTGCTGGATCTTGCTCACGTAGTCGTGCTGCCGGGCGTTGAGTCCGGACTTGAGCGCCAGATGGGACATCCCGATGATCGCGTTCATCGGCGTGCGGATTTCGTGGCTCATGTTGGCCAGGAAGTTGGACTTCATGGCAGTGGACTCCTCAGCCAGTTCCTTGGCGCGCCGCAGCTCCTGTTCGGCACGCTGACGGTCGGTGATGTCCACAAACGTACCGATCACGCCACCTGGCGCACCATCCCGGCCCGCGAAACCATGCAGCCAGAACAGCGTGTGGTGAATCTCCCCATCTGCATAGCGCAGGTCCACCTCTTGGTGCAGTGCCTGGCCACCGGCCATCGCATCCGCCGCATCGGCACTGAAGCGCTCGCGCTGCTCCGGCGGCAAAAAGTCCAGATCCAGCACGGTGCGCCCCACGAGCTGGTCGCGTTGAACGCCGAAAGCCTGCTCGTAGGCTTGGTTGAAGCCGAGGTAACGGCCCTCAGCGTCTTTGTAGAAGAGCGGGACCGGAATGGCGTCGATCAGCGCCTGCTGGAAATCGCGCTGGGCCTCCATACGGGCTTCCAGTTGCTTCTGGTCGTGGATGTCCACGTTCACGCCCACCACACGCACCGGCTGCCCCTGGGCATCGCGGAAGATTCGCGCGGCCTCCAGGAACCAGCGAACCTCTCCGTCCTGGCGCACCACCCGCCAGGAGTCGCGCAAGTAGTCGCCCTGGCCCGCCAGACAAGCGTCGAAGTACTCGCGCGCCGTCTGCCGATCCTCCGGGTGCAGACACGACAGCCAGTGGTCGCGGTCCCGTGGTTGCGTGCCGGCCGGAAACCCCATCATCACCGCCAGTTTGTCCGACCACAAGGTCTTCCCAGTGACCAGATCGACATCGAACACTCCGATCTTGCCCGCCTCCTGCGCCAGCTCAAGACGCTCCTTGGAGGCCAGCAGCGCCGCCTCGGCGCGCCGGGATTCGCTCACGTCCTCGATCACCCAGATGGAGGCTGTGCGGCAACCTTCGATGTGCAGGCTGCGGCCAGCCATGCGGGCCTCGAAGCGACTTCCATCCATGCGCCGGAGGCTGGCATCAGCGCGCACCGGCTGTCCGGAAGACAGCTCCTGACCAACGCGCGCCAGGAACGAACCCGACGCGGAACCGTCCCCCAGCACGGCGACGGCATCGAGTCCAACAAGTTGGGCCGCAGGGGCACGCATCAGCTCCACAAACGCAGGGTTGAACTGCCGCAAGCTGCCGTCGCACACCAGCGCGATGGGAGGTGCGTTGTCGAAAATCGCTGTCTGCTGCTCCAGCAGCTCGTTCAGTCGGCGCTCGCGGCGCTGCAGCTCGGCCTCGGCGCGGATGCGCTCGGTCACGTCCTCATGCAGGCCCACAATGCCAATACGGCGCCCTCGGTCGTCCAGCACCGGCGAGAGCGTTGCCTCGTCGTGATAGAGCGAACCGTCCTTGCGACGGTTGACAAACTGCCCCTGCCACGACTGCCCCGACATCAACGCCGCCCACATGGCTTGGTAGACCTCAGGCGCGGTCTGGCCGCTGGCCACCAGCGAGGGCTTATGCCCCCGCACCTCGTCCAGCGTGTAGCCCGTGTTGCGCTCGTATTGGGGGTTCACCCACTCAATGCGCCCGTCCCCGTTGGTGATGACCACCGACACCGGACTGCTGGCCAGCGCTGTGCCCAGGATCTGGAACCGCTCAAGCGCAGATGCCATGCGCTGTCGGCTTCGCAGCAGATCCAGCAGCAGTAGGCCGAGAAGAAACACCAGCCCGAACGCAGCCGCCCCCACCCGCAGGCGCTCCAGGCCCGAGACCAGCGCACTGACATCGTCCAGCACCACGATTTGCCAAGGCCCGGCCGGATCTTGCCAATCGATGCTGCGCCGCTCGATCGCGTGCAGCCGCCCCTGCAGTTCTGTCGTGTGGGCATCGACCGCAAACGGCAAGGCCGAGGCATGGCTGGCTTCGAAATGCCGCCCGAACTGGGCAGACGCGCGTACGGCATCGATGCGGGCCTGCGTGAGCGGCGGGGCAAGCGTGAACAGCCACTCGGGGCGAGTGGACGAGAACGTCACACCTTGAGGGGACACCAGCAGCGTGTCGGAGAAGCCCGAGCGTTTGAGCATGCCGTCGAAAATCACGAACGACACCTTGAACATCACCACCCCCACGATGGCGCTGGCCGGGGTATCGCTTTCATACAGAGGCGCGGCGTAGTACAGACCGCGCTCCTGGCTGGTGGTGCCTACCGCCGCATACACGCTCACCCCGCCCCGCAGCGCCTGCTCGAAGTAGGGGCGGAACGCTACGTTGGAGCCGGTGGAGCGCGCGCCTGCGGTCTCATGCGCGACCACCGTTCCGTCTGCGGCGATCACATAGGCGCCATGGACCAGAAATCGCCCACGCGCCACACCCAGGCGCGCCAGCACTCCGGGGTGATCTGGCGGGAGGCGTCCGAGCGCAGCCTCCTTGAGCTGGGGCTCCGCCAGCCCCAGCAAGGACACAGCGCCCAGCAGGCCACTGCCTGACGTCTGGGCAATCAAGGCGTCCGCCACCTGCTGCACCTGGCGCTCGCGCTCCAGTCCGCGTTGCGAGGCTTTCCAGTAGCCATAAGCCCACTCGGCCAGCAAGGTGCCCGCCATCGCAAACAGCACGACCAGCAGGAGGCCGCGCCAACGGGGCGAGTCGGCGTCGAGCACCCTGCCCCGGAACATGCGGCCGGTGTCGGATTTCAAGCCCTGCCTCCTGCCATGCCGGTTGTGTCAGCGCAATGGGTCGAGGTAGTCGCCCAGCGCCTCCACGGGCGCAGGCCGCCCGAACAGGTAGCCCTGGAAGGCCTCGCACCCGTGCAGCCGCAAAAACGCCAGCTGCCCCGCCGTCTCCACCCCTTCCGCCACCACCTGCAGGTCCAGGCTGCGCGCCAGCGCCAATATCGTGCGCACAATCGCCGCATCGTTCGGGTCCGTCAGCACGTCCCGCACAAATCCCTGGTCGATCTTCACCTGCTCCAGCGGCAGCCGCTTGAGGTAGCTCAGGCTGGAGTAGCCCGTGC